>CAYIZR010000022.1:0-10352 GCA_964367755.1 uncultured Christensenella sp.
GTTACTGACAATATCCTAAACGGAAAGTCTTATTACTCCAACACAAAAACAAATATTGATATAGAAACCAACTTAGTTAAGTCCCAAACGACAGTATTATCTAGCGCTTATACCGCTTTGGCTCTTTCCAAAACTTATATAGACAAACAAAATGCCGACAATAACTATACCTTAGAGGCTCGTCAAGTAAGTAAAAATTATGTTTATTCCTTAAACGGACAAGCCGAAGAAAAAATGAAAACCGGCTCGGGCTATACATTCAGCGAGTTTGTTTATCAATACATACGGTGCTATCCCTTATCATCGGCTCCTTCTTCAATAAAAATTGCCGACCCCTTAACAGGGCAGATAGCCACGGTAACTGCGGCAAACAGTGGCGCGGAGGAACGTCTTACCGTACCATACCCCGATGAAACTAAGGAAATAAACTGCAATGTTTTAACATTAAGTTTATCCGATAACCCTGTGGGAAAATCAATTTATGTAAGCTTTATTCCCGATAAAATAGAATACGAAATACAGGGTCTTTCGATGACTCCCAGCAAAAAAATCCCCGCCAAAATAGTGGAAAACGACTTTACTTACACGCTTGCTTATATGCGAGCGAGTGACGCAATCTAAACAAAAACAGGCGGGCGCAATGCCCGTCTTTTTTAATATAAATAATTAGGAATATTACCCATTTCTTATCCGTATTGACTTTGATGATAAATTATTATATAATTTAATTATGAAAAAACTGTGTTTTGTAATAATTATGACAGTTTTATTGAGCTTAATTTTTGCCGGCTGCGCATTTGGTGCAACCGACAACCTTTCTAATGCCGAAAACAACTTGGCAACTCTAAACGAAACCGAACTTTCTACCGCCACAGTTCCCGCTGCAGTTAAAGAAGATGAGCAAATTATCCCTCCTCCCGCTAATGCCTCAGGAGTTGATTCCGGGCTTACTTCCCTTTCTTCCATTACAAATCTGGTTATATTTATTTGTTTTAGTGATGATACTATTTCCGAAGTAAGGGAATCAATTAGCGTAGATATTATCAATATGTTTAACGCCGATGACAATTCACTTAAAGATTATTACCAAAATTTATCATACGGAAGCTTAACAATAAACTCTATTTTTCCCACGATTAATGGCGATTACTATATTTACAAAGACACAAGAACCAGATCTTATTATGCAAATATTAGCGATAATAGCCGGGCAAGCGCAGAAGCCGCGCTATTAAATGCCGCGGTAGATAGCGCAGACGAATTTTTTGACTATACTAGTCGCAATATAGACGGCAACAACGATGGATTTGTTGATATGGTATCTTTTGTTATAAACGGACAACAAACCGATTGGGGTGGCTTATTGTGGCCTCATTCTTGGTCACTCAATTCTATTAGCGGACTAATTGGAGCAAAAAAACTTAATAATATACGTGTTAATGAATTCTCCTTTACCTTTTTACAGGGATATAAAATAGGCTATGTTTGTCACGAAACAGGGCATATCTTGGGGATGCCCGACCTTTACCATTATGATAATGATAAAGACAGATACCCTGCTTGGGAGTGGGATTTGATGCACTATAATAACAATACTCCCCAATATGTTACTACCTATATGCGCAATAAGTATCTCAATTTTACTAACGAAAACCAGATAGGCAATATGGTAAAGAGTGGCACATATACCCTAAGCCCCACTACAATTACTTCTACAGAAGAAATCCTTGCCTACAAAATAGAAATAAACGAATATGAGAGTATATGGATAGAATACCGAAATAATAATGTCAGCACTTACGATAGCGAACTACCCGGAAGCGGGCTTGTCGTTTATCGAATTAACAACAAAGTAATTGGCAACACCGAAGGAATATACCAAAGTACACTTCATCCAGACGAGTTATATGTTTTCCGTCCCAGTATACCATTAGGCAATGAACTAACTAATATTAGCCATGCCTATGTAAGCCCATACAATCAGCATTTTTCACAAATAGGTCAACCTAGTTCTGTTACCCAATCATATAACCAATCAGCAATATACCTTACTTCAGGGACAAATACTGGCATAATAATCACTCCTACAGTGCAAACCGACCTAAGTATTACTTTTACCGTCGATTTAGCTAGCTATGACCGCTCAGAAATATCAGAAATTATTGTTACTGATACAAATTACCAAATGTACTATGGAGAAACACCCTTACCCAAAGTAAAAATAAAATATCAAGGATCATCTATATATCTTACTCCCCTTTATTCCAAACTAACTTTCCTATACAATAGCGAACTCATCGGCACGCAAACGGCAACAGTAACCTATTCTGATTCCGAAAATACGCTTTCCACAACTTTCCCATTAACAATAAAGGATAAAGTCGCTGTTGACGGAGTGGAGGTCACTTCCTTACCAAACAAGACTGAATATGACATAAACGAAACCATAAATTTGACGGGGCTAATTTTTACAATAACCACTATTTCTAGTGCGGTGGAAGAAAAAATATATAGCTTTGCTAGTGATGCTGACTGGACTATCGAAGGGGTAGATACCACAAAAAGCGGCTATTATAGCGCAAAAATAACTTACATTCCTTTGAACGTTTTTGCCCACATAGAAATTAGAATTATGTCAGGACTTGAAGGAATTATTGTGTTGCAAAAAGACACAATGCCTATTGTTAGGGACAGTAACTTATTAAAAATAAACGTAAAAGGCATAAACGCCGACGGTACATATAGGGAATTAGAAAGATATGAATACCGCGTAAGTTCATACGACCAAAGTAGCTATTTTGTACCACAAATTCTTACCATTACTTATACTCAAAATGAACAATATACTTGTCAAACAACTGTTTATGTTGTTACCGGGACCCTTGTTAGAATAAATGTAACCAAACCAACCATTACCCAATATGATTACGGCGCCAAGCTAAACTTAGAAGGTGGTGTGCTGCGTTTTGAATATGAGGGCAATGAATCAGTATCTATTCCTATGTCATCTTTCTATACTAGCTTTAACACAGTATATACCCCAAATAAAGTGGGGGAACAATCTTTAAGTATAAAAGTTGAGGGAGTTACTTGTACCTTTGTTGTAAAAGTAATGTCCCAAAGCTCTTCCCTGCTCTCCATTGCAGAAAATGAAAAAGATAATATTTTTATCTCCGGAAGCACTATATATTTGAAAAAAGAATATACCATAAAAGATTTGGAATCGTCTTTTATGAGTTATCTAAATATTTATTTTATTTATGATAACGAACTGTATGTTAATTCCAACACTTACCCCAATATGCTTGCCGGCAACAAAATAAGGCTTCAGCTAAACAATGTGGACCTTCTCATCACTAGCTATAGCATTGTTTTATTAGGTGATACCAATGGCGACGGACTTCTAAATAACGACGATATACCTGGTATGATAATTGCATTGATGGAAGAAAGGACTACTCTTCTTTATTTGGATATAAATAACGATGGAGCATATACACTTACAGATTTTGTTTTGTGGGTTGCCCTTTTGGAGGAGAATCAATGACAAAAAAACTAATTATACTTTTGGTTATTGTTTCTCTTTCTTTTGCCTTGTTCGGCTGTCTGCAAAATGATGAAACTTCCATAGTTTCTATTTCGCTAGCAGAAACATCTATTAAGGAAATATACGATATTGACGAGGAACTAAACTTAGAAAACATTATCATAACAGCAAAATATAAAAATGGAAAGTCTTTGCAAGTCCCTTGCACGGCGGATATGGTGATTGGATTTGACTCAAAAACCTCGGGAGATAAAAGTCTTTATATTCTATACAAGGGTGTAAAGAGTCTTGTTAAGGCATACAAAGTAGTTAATAAGGGTAACGAAACTGTCTTAATAAATACAACTTGCAGACTAAATGTTGAAAGTGAAGAATTGCCTAACGCGGCAAGCTACGCTTTTTCTTTAGAAATAGGCGACTTATCAAATGTCAGCGCAATTACCTTTACCCTAAAATCAATAAGCGATATGGGAGTTGCCATTGACAAAATGAACTTAGATATAACCAATGTACTACCGGGTTGGCAAGCCGAAAGCTACCGGGTAGACAAGTACACCTTAAAAATCCTTGTTTATAAAACGACAGGTCTTGATATAAATCAAGATTTAAGTTTTGCTACATTAAACATAATCGAGGAAGAAATAGTAACAATTACTGCCAATTCCATAACGGTAAGCGACGGCGAAAGCGATTATTATCTGCCCAATATTAAATAAAAGGAGTGTTCTTATGCTAAAAATCATTCCACAGCCAAAGGAAATTATTTATATGGAAGGAGATGTAGGTGATGGAATATTTTCCATAACCGAGCCCAAGCTTCCCAAAGAGGGCTACGAGCTATATCTCAATGAAAAAGGCATTACTATCTACTCTTCTGACAAAGAAGGCGCTTTTTACGCGCAAAAGACGTTAGAGCAAATAATTGCCCAATGCGAAAAGCTACCTAACGTTGTTATTAAAGACTCTCCTAAATATCTTTATAGGGGTTATATGCTAGATTGCTCCAGACACTTTTTTACAGTGGAGGAAATACTTAAACAAATAGATGTGCTTGCCGACCTAAAAATAAATAAGTTCCATTGGCACCTAACAGATGACCAAGGTTGGCGAATAGAAATAGAACAGTACCCTCTTTTAGTTACAACGGGCAGCAAAAGAAACTCCACTAGAAACGACAATTTGCCTGTTAGCGGTTACTATACAAAGGCTGATATAAAAAAAGTTGTAAGCTATTGTACTGAAAGGTTTATCGAAGTTATACCCGAATTAGATATGCCGGGACATTTTACCGCAGCAATAGCCTCTTATCCACTTTTAGGTTGTGAAGACAAGCCCCTAGAGGTTAGCGAACATTTTGGCATTCATTCTGACATTGCTTGCGCCGGCAAAGAAAGCACTTATATCTTTATAAAAAAAATACTGGAAGAGATAATTGAGCTTTTCCCGAGCGATTATATACACCTGGGCGGAGACGAAGCTCTAAAACTTAAGTGGCTTAATTGCCCATACTGTCAAAAAGCTATCAAAGAAAAGAATCTTAAAAATGAAGAAGAACTTCAAGGCGCATTCCTAAGCGAAATAATTAAGTTTGTTAATTCCCGCGGGAAAAAGGCCATACTTTGGAACGATGGCTTATTGGGCGGCAATATAAGCGGCGATTATACCGTTCAATACTGGAAGGAAGGCAAACGCTTTATCGAAGTCACAAATAATGAAGCGGCAAAGGGCAGAACCGTTATATATTCTCCATTTTTTAGCTTTTATTTGGATTATCCTTGTGGAATGACTCCCTTAAAAAAAGTTTACAATTACAAAACAAAAATAAGCGACGAAGCAATTAACGGAATGGAAGCTCCCCTGTGGACAGAATATGTTACTAATGTAAAACAGCTAGAGTTTATGACCTATCCTAGAATAGCCGCTTTTGCCGAAAGAGCTTGGTCAAACGAAGCTAACTACACATTATTCAAAATCAAGCTTAAATTATTTCTTACTTATCTTAAAAATAATGACATAAATTATAACAATAATTATAATCCCTCTATAATTGAACGCTTGTTACAGACGGCAAAGTTCTTTGCTAACGCATTTGACAGCACTTTAAGAAAAGCCTCCAAAGAAATGATTGCTTCCAAAAAAGCTTGGAATAAAAAATATAAATAATCTACCTCACAACTAATACATACTAAAGCAAATTGTAATTGCATTTATCAAAAAAATGAATTATAATGATAGGACAGTTTTGCGAGGTTATATATGGAAATGATGACTCCTTCCCAAGTGTGGGCAGGATACGACCCAAAAAATGAAGATTTGAAAGTAAAATTATTAAGCGAAGAAACCAATAAACGCACTTACGCTTTTGTTGCTATGTCCGACGGCGAAGAAGATGTCGTTATAGAAATTAACGTTTTTTTACCGGAATCCCCCACAATAAAAACCGTGCTTTTGGTAGGAGAATACGACAGGTTGCCCCAACAAGACCTGATAGAAGACCTTGTCAGCAAAAAATATATGGTTTGCTACGCTGATTATAGTGCAACAAAGGAAGATACAGCAACTAGCTTCCCTGCTTCCCTCTCTTATGGTGTATTCGCCAACGCTGGCGAGCATATTAGCAAGTTAAGCCCATCTCCAAAAGACACATGCCAATATTTATATTCTTTGATAATTAGGCGCGCTATTACCTTTATAAACCAAGAACTAAATCAACAAGACATTGTTCTTGTGGGCATAAAAACTGGCGTAGAAATAGCTATACAAGTTACGGGAACGGATAATAGACTACTTGCCCTTGCTTGCATTGGCGGCGCAGGCTATATGGAGTATTTGGACAAGCCAAAATATGCAGGAGAAGAAACGCCGCTTAATGATGAACTAATGGCTTGGCTCACTTCTGTTTCTAGCGTAGCTTATGCCAAACACATAAAAATTCCGGTATTGTTTAGCGTGGGCAGCAATGGCAAACTAAACGATATTGACAGATTGTCAAATATAATAACTCTAATGACAGAAAGTGACTCACGTATAAACATAAGTCCACGACATATTGATAATATTAGCAAAAAAAGCTATAATAATTTTATTAAATGGCTTGAGGGGGTATTTTTGTATAGCACTCCCCCCGAAATACCGGTAATGGATATCAATGTTAATACCGAAGGCGCTGTTTATGCCTCCATAACCACTGACAGCAGTATAGAAATTAGC
The DNA here is from genome assembly GCA_964367755.1 of uncultured Christensenella sp. GTDB lineage: Bacteria > Bacillota > Clostridia > Christensenellales > DTU072 > CAG-1782. The sequence continues at coordinate 6,758 of CAYIZR010000022.1, forward strand.
GGAGTAAAAGTTTATTATTCTTACGGCGACAACAACCATTCCACGCGGTATTGGTCAAGCACACCGGGAGAAAATGCAGGTGATGCCGACTATTTAGCAAAAATGGCGGTTTCTCAAGAAAACGGTCACCTCTACGCTTTTTGCCAAGTTACTTATAAAAACGGTATAATTTTGAGTAGTATTGTGTATCATCTTGATTTGTCAAACTACAAAATTGATGCAGAAACAATTAGTTTTAACCCTATTGTTTTTCAGTACTCAACGCACCTTGGTGATTTTACCGAGGTAAGAAAAGACGCAATAATTTTGAACCAATCTATCACCGAAAATGAACTTCCTGCAGGGATAAAAGGTTTGAAATGCGACTTAGGTAGTATGGTTACATTCTTTACACCCTGTGAGGAACTATCGGATACCAAACTACTGCAAATAGATACCTATAGTGAAGCTAAGACATATAATCTTTCCATTACTATTATATGCTCAAAAGGAGATAGCAAGGAGTATTATTGCGAAAAAACAATAAATGTCAGTGACAGTTTTTTTAGCTTGCGCCTTAGCGTCAATGACTTCAAAGATAAGGATTATCTCCCCCTTGACAATTGGCAATACGCAAGAGGACTTATTGTTAACAGTATTGGCATAACTGTAGGCAAAATAATGTTTATTTGAGAGGTATAAATGAATAAAAAAGTACGTGACCTTATTATTATTTTTGTTGTTTGCGCATTTGTTATGGGCGCTGCTTTTTACGTCAGCAGAAACTATCTTATTGTTTATCCTATTGATGGTGAGTCTATGGAAAACACAATTTATGACAAAGAGTACGTTCTTTTATTCAAAACGCAAAAAGTAAAATATGAAAACATTATTGTTTTTTTCAGCGAAGAAGAGAACTGTTATTTGGTAAAGAGAGTTATTGGTCTGCCTGGAGACAAAATGGAAATAAAATATTCTCCCGAAGATACCGCATATGTCGTATATCGCAATGGCGAAAAACTTGCAGAAGACTACATTAAAGAGCCTATGTCCAACCATTATTACGAAATGAGCGTTACCGTCCCCGAAGGTAAACTGTTCTTTTTGGGAGACAATCGCAACAATTCTTACGACAGTCATTTGGGTCTTCTAGCCGATATTTCACAAATTGAAGGTATAGCTTTTTTGAAATACACCAACTGGAAAGACGTCCACTTCCTGTCTGTGCAAAATAATTAATTTCACTATTATTTCCCTCATTGTTTGACAAGTATGGTTTTTTACTATATCATTAGACTATGAAAAATGAAGATATAGTACAGAATTCGGAGAATAAAGAAAACACAAACGCGGATCCTAATCAACAAAACTCAGCAACTCCCGATGATTCTTACGCAAAAAAACTAGCTAAACAAACGATAAAAGAATTCTTAAAAAGCATATTGGTGGGGATTTTCCCCGTTCTTGTAGACTTAATATTCAGCACCTTAGTTTTTTATCTTTTTTACGCAAAAAATGCAAATATCTCTTTTAAGCAACTACTTTTCGGAAGTAACCTAAATATCCCTCAAGCAGTTACTGCCGCAGGAACAGCAGTTGGCTACGGTATTGCCGCTATTTTGGCTTATTTATTATCAATATTCTTTATTTTCGACAACAAAAAGAAAGGCAGAACGGCTAAAGGTATTATTTTATTTATTTTGGTTGAAGGATTTGCATACGGTTTTAACGTATTGCTTGGTTGGCTATTTAATATGTTTGTCCCCTCTTCCTTTGCTTTTATCTTGAGAATATGCGTAAGTTATGTGGTGGTATTCGCTATGAGAAAGTTTCTTATTTTTATGCCCGAAAAAACCAAAGAGTAACGCAAAAGCCAATATATAATTTGATTATCAAAGCCTCCAAATGGAGGCTTTTTTATTAAGATAGCGCAGTAGGTAAGGAAGATTGTTGGTATTTACTTTGTGTCTATTATATAGTATAATAAAAAAAACATATTTTTGAGGTAAAAAATGACCGCATATATTCTAACCTATGACGTTGGCACCACGGGAATTAAGACCTGCCTATTTGAGCTACAAGAAAAAATCAAGCTAATTAAGTCTGCAACTTATGGTTACAAACTATACACCTATGAAGACGGCGGAGCCGAACAAAACCCCGAAGAATGGTGGGAAGCTATGTGCATAACCACAAAAAATATTTTTACCGGTTGTAATATTTCTCCCGAGCAAATAAATGGCATTTCGTTTTGTTCTCAAATGCAGAGTGTTGTTCTAGTTGATAAAGAAGGCAATGCCATAAGGAACTCAATGAGTTATATGGACCAGCGCTCAAAAGAAGAAATAAAAAAAGGTATTGCCCACGGAGTTCAAATAGCTAATGCCAATATTTTTAAGCTTATAAAATCCCTCTACATAACAGGGGCAGTATCGGCAAGCGTTAAAGACCCCGTTTGGAAATATAAATGGATAGAAGCACACGAAAAGGAAAACTTTAATAAAGCCTATAAGTGGCTTGACGTAAAGGAATATCTAATTGCCAGAGCAACGGGAGAATTTGTTATGACTGAAGATTCGGCTTGGGCAACCTTGATTTGCAGTATCCGTGGCGAACAAGTAAAATGGAGCAAAAGTATGGCAAAGATGTTTGCTATAAACAAAGCACATCTTGCAAAAATAGTTAAATCTACCGATATGGTAGGTGTTGTATCAAGTAAAGCAGCGGCTCAACTTGGCTTAAAGGAAGGCACCGCTGTATTTGGCGGAGGTGGAGATGCCTCACTAATTGGCGTTGGCGCAGGCGCAACCAACTTAGGCGACACACATATTTATTCGGGTACTTCGGGTTGGGTAGGCACGGTAACTAACAAATCAGTTGTTGACGTAACCACAATGATTGCTGCAATTGTTGGAGCGCAATCGGGCAAATATCTATTTTTTGCGGAAATGGAAACCTCGGGAAAATGTCTTGAGTGGGTAAAAAATCATTTAGCGCTAGACGAAATCGATATATATTTGGACAAGCACGACGTTACCGAAAATATAGAATCACAATACACCAGTCTTTACGACTATATGATGGATACAATAAAGGACATCGCGCCCGGCTGCAAGGGAGTTATTTTTACACCTTGGCTACACGGCAACCGCTGTCCATTTGAAGACCCGCTTGCCAAAGGTCTGTTCTTTAACATTAGCTTAGAAACAGGCAAACGACACCTCATTCGCGCAGTACTTGAAGGAATATGCTATCACAAACGCTGGATGCTAGAAAGTCAAGAAAAAAAGGTAATAACTTCCGACCCAATTAGATTCGTCGGGGGCGGAGCAATTTCTCCTATTACCTGTCAAATACTTGCCGATATCCTAGGACGCACCATAGAAACCGTACAAAACCCACAAAACGTGGGCGCTGTGGGCGCTGCCGCCGTTGTTGGAGTAGGCCTAGGAATTATTCCCTCGCTTGATAAAGTAAAGGATTTTGTCCCCGTTGACCGCTCATATGCTCCCGATTTTTCAAAAAAGGCTATTTATGACAAAAACTTCGAGGTATTTAAGAACCTATATAAATCTAATAAGAAAAATTTCAAACTGTTAAATAAATAAATTATTAT
>CAYIZR010000023.1:0-10252 GCA_964367755.1 uncultured Christensenella sp.
ATATAGTATAATATATATACAAATAAAGATTTTAGCATTTTAAGGAATATTTTAATGGATATTGAGTCGGTAAAAACAAATTTTGTTAAACGCGGTTTTAACTTTGATTATTTTGAGAATTGCCAGGATGCTATAAAGTACGTTATTTCTCTCATTCCCAAAAAAAGCTCTATTGGTTTTGGTGGAAGCGTGAGCGTGATAGAATCCGGTCTTTTTGATGCGCTAAAAAGTGATGATTATACTTTACTTCACCGCACAACCTGCCCTAATATCGAAAAAGAAGACCTATATCAAAAAATGCATTTGGCTAATTGGTATATTTGCAGCAGCAACGCTTTAAGTAAAACAGGAGAACTAATTAACATTGACGGACGGGCAAACCGTTTAGGCGAAGTAATAAACGGGCCAACTAACATTCTTTTTTTCTGCGGAATTAACAAGCTTGTGGATAATATATCTGATGGAATTGACCGTGTAAGAAACGTAGCCTCCCCAAAAAACTGCGTTAAGCTCAACAAAAAAACTCCTTGCGCTATTACAGGCAAATGCAGCTACTGCAATAGCATAGACACCATTTGCAAGGCAACAGTTATTTTGCACCACCCTACTACAGGAAGAAACGTATATATAATACTTGTAAACAAAAACTTAGGATTCTAAAACACTTGGGGGTAAAAAATGTGGTTATTTGAAAAACCTATAGCCCACCGTGGCTTACATAACGAAACTATGACCGAAAATTCTATGGCGTCTTTCAGGCACGCTATCGAAAAGGGTTATAACATTGAAACCGACGTACATATCTTAAAAAGCGGCGAAGTAGTTGTCTTTCATGACTTTACACTAAAACGTGTATGCGGCATAAACGTAAAAATTACTGATTTGACGCTAGAGGATATTAACTCGGAAAAATATTTACTTCCAAATGGCGAACATATTCCTTTATTTTCCGAGCTTATAGAACTTGCCGAAGGCAAAACAGGCATACTATTAGAACTCAAGCTTAATGGATTAAATTATGACTTGGAAAGAGCTGTTCTAAATCTAATTAAAGGCAAAGAAAGTTTTATTGCTGTTCAAGCATTCAATCCATTTACAATAATTTGGTTCAAAAAACACGCTCCTGAGTTTATGCGTGGTAGTTTGTCAGCTAACGCAATTTTGTTTCTAACAAAATTGACTTTCAAAGCGATGGCACCCGACTTCTTGGCATATAATGTTAGTGAACTTGCCACCGCAAACAAATGCTATAACAAAAAAGGCGAATTGAATATTCTCTGCTGGACTGTAAGAACCAAAGAAAATTTGCTTAACGCCATTAAGAACAAAGCAAATAACATAATTTTTGAAAAAGTAGATTTAGAGCAAGAAAACTTTGTCCAAAGCTCATTAAGGGAACCCAACTTAAAACGCTGACATATTTTTCCAATACTGATAATCCTCCGCTTGCTCATACTAACAGCGGAGGATTTTATTATGAAAATGAGTTTTTATATTGGTATGGCTTTAGGCACAGTAAGCACCGCTTTGGTTATGCAAAAAAACAAAGTAGCAAAATTGATTGACAAGGCGCGCAAAAGGTAACAAAAAAAGGACTGCAAGCAGTCCTTTTTTATCTTTATACGTTATAATTATAGTTTTTCTACCAGACGCATATCAATACCTTTTTCGCTGATTTTAATAACTTTAGCCTTTACGGTATCGCCGACGTTTAACACATCTTCAACTTTGTCAACTTTATCCTTGCTTAGCTTGGATATATGAATCATACCGTTTTTGTTGGGGGCAATTTCTACAAATGCGCCGAAAGTCATAATTTTGACAACTGGCCCAACGATTTCGTCTCCTACTTCGGGGTCTTTTACGATAGCCATAATTATCTTTTTGGCTTTGTCGCCCATATCAACGTCAATAGATGTTATAAACACTCTACCTGTATCATCAATATCAATTTTTACACCGGTTTCGTCAATTATCTTATTGATAACCTTTCCGCCGCTGCCGATAACTTCTTTTATCTTATCTGGATTGATTTCAAAACTAAAAATCTTAGGAGCGTAAACGCTTAATTCCTTTTTGGGCTCGGGCATAACTTCTAACATTTTGCCTAAAATATGCATTCTGCCTACTTTTGCTTGAGCTAAAGCGGTACGCAAAATATCTTCGTCAATACCTTTTATCTTTATGTCCATTTGAATTGCGGTGATGCCTTCGGCAGTTCCTGCAACCTTAAAGTCCATATCGCCGTAGAAGTCTTCCAATCCTTGAATATCACTCATAACTGATACCTTGTTGTTAGCTTCATCCTTTATTAGTCCCATAGCAATACCAGCAACAGGAGCCTTTATAGGTACGCCTGCGTCCATTAGCGCCAAGGTTGAACCGCATACACTTGCCTGACTTGTAGAACCGTTACTAGAAATAACTTCACTAACTGTCCTTATAGCATAAGGGAAACTATCGTTACCGGGAAGTACAGGCTCTAAAGCTCTTTCTGCCAAAGCGCCGTGTCCGATTTCTCTTCTTCCGGGACTTCTCATAGGCCTTGCTTCGCCAACAGAATAAGGAGGCATATTATAATGATGCATATATCTTTTGAAAGAATCGTCATCAAGTCCTTCTAATTTTTGCACTTCGGCTACGCTACCTAATGTCAAGGTTGTCATAACTTGAGTTTGTCCTCTGGTAAATACTCCCGAACCATGAGCTCTAGGTAAAATACCGGTTTCACACCAAATATCTCTTATGTCCTTAAGTCCGCGTCCATCAGGTCTAACACTTTGTTCGCTTATGCGCTTACGAACATATTCTTTTTTCATTAAATAAACAACGTCAGCCACATAACCCATATCTTCAGGGAAAATGTCGGCAAAGTAAGTCATAATTTCTTTTGTTATTTTATCTTCGTTTGCTTCTCTCTCTGATCTAACAAATGTTTGATAAATAGAAGCGATTTTTTCTAACGAATACTCTCTTACAGCTTTTTCCAAAGCTTCGGGAGCGTGGCGCAACTCTATATCTAATTTTGTCTTGCCTACTTCCTTTTGCAATACTTCTATCCAAGCTACTATCTTTTTGATTTCTTCATGACCGAACATAATTGCGGCAAGCATTTCTTCTTCGCTTAGCTCAGTGCAACCAGCTTCAACCATCATAACAGCATCTTTTGTTCCGCTTAAAGCCAAATTCAAAGTGGATTTATCTCTTTGTTCGCAATCAGGATTGATTACATATTTGCCATCAACATATCCAACAAAAACAGAACCTGTAGGTCCGTTCCAAGGTATATCGGATACACTTAAGGCTATACTGCTGCCAATCATTCCGAATACTTCGGGAGGTATGTTTGTATCTACGCTAAGAGCTGTGGCAACTACAGATACATCGTTAAACAAACCTTTAGGGAATAAAGGTCTTATAGGTCTATCAATTAAACGGCTAGTCAATATAGCCTTGTCGCTAGGTCTTCCCTCTCTCTTCTTAAATCCGCCGGGTATTTTGCCAACAGCATACATTTTTTCTTCAAAATCAACTCCTAAGGGGAAGAAGTCAATACCTTCTCTAGGTTGTTTTGCCATGGTAACATTTGTCATTACTACGGTATCGCCACATCTTAAAATACATTCTCCATTACTATGAGAACAGTATCCGCCGATTTCAACGCTTACCTCTTTACCGCCAATTGTGGTGGTAAAAATTCTACTTTCTTTCATTGAGCCTCCTGCGTCCATCGCCTGATGGACAAATTTATATATTTTTTATTGTTTCCTTAAAAAAAGTTTGGGGGTAGCAAAAGCAACCCCCTCTTTTACGTTATTTTCTCAAACCGAGTTCGGCTATCAGCGCTCTATAACGTTCGATATCCTTATTTTTTAGATATCCTAAAAGATTTCTTCTCTTACCAATCATTTTTAACAAACCACGGCGGGAGTGAAAATCTTTTTTGTGAGTAGCTAGGTGAGCGTTCAAATGCCCAATCCTTTCTGTCAAAAGCGCAACTTGCACCTCGGGAGAACCTGTGTCGCCCTCTGCTCGAGCGAACTTTGCCATTAATTCCGTTTTAGATATGTTATTCATTTTTTTACCTCCTGTAATGAATATAAATTCACCTTAAGCAAAGACTATATCCCAATTTCAGGAGTAGATGATAGCTGTGCAAAAGGCATTTTTGCTTCAATATTATACCATATAAGTTTCACGTTGTAAATCAAAAATACAACAATATTTACCGTTAATCTATTTTAGTAACGGTAGGAGAAAAGCTAACTACACTTCCTCCATTTATAATTTTTCCACAAACTATAGTTTTCAAACAGTAGTTTTCACCTACTTCAATTTCCGAATACACAAATAACGCCGAACGGTTGGCTCCATCCAAAACTCCCCCGTCCAAGGTTCCTATAGTATTACCTATATTGTAGTCTGTTTGCGTGCAGTCATAAGCAAGTTCGTCTACAAAGACATATACACTTGAAGACATACTAACCTTATTTACTTCCCCACTGTTGTAACCGACTAACCCGCCAATATCTACTTGGGTAAAATCTTGTGAAGCAAAACTAATATTTATATTTGTAGTAACGTCATAACCTGAAGTTGTCACGCTATAAATTTTGCCGCTGTTATATCCAGCAATACCGCCAATATATAATGGATTATTATTCAAAGAAGATATTCCCGAAATGTCAATATTCGCTTCCAAAATTACGTTTTTGATTGTTCCATTATTTATTGCAAACATACCTGCATAGCCGTCAAATCCATTTAGATTTTCTTGCGCAACAGTATAATTTAACGTAACTTTATAGCCGTTACCGTTAAACAATCCACTATATGGGTTGTCCTTATTGCCAATAGGTTTTGTCAAAGTAATATCGCTAGTTAGCACGATTGATTGACTAAGCTCAATTCCGCTCATAGCCATAAGTTGTGCGCCGCTTGACGCCTCTATAGGCCACTGAGCATACAAATTACAATCGTTTCCTACATTCCACGCAAACAATCCCTCGCCATTTTCATCGCAAAAACGAGTACCGATGCCAGAATCATTTATCGCGTCATAGCCATCATACCATCCACAGAAAAGGTCTTTATCATAGCCCTCTTCTCCCTCAAACGGAATAACAAAATCTTCACCGAAAACAATTTCTACAGTTCCATAATATACGTTATTTTCATTATCTGTATATTGCAAATAAAGACTAACTTCAACAACTATACTCTGCCAATCGGCGTATACTGTATGGCTGTCGGCATCCGAGCGGGACCAACGTAAAAGACTGTTGCCTAATTTGTCGGTAATATATATAGGATAGTCTTGACTGTCCTTGTCGATATACCAACCCAAGAACTCATAGCCTGTTTTGGAGGGAACAGCCAACTCAAATATTTTATTTACAAATACCTCTGTATCTTCTCCCAAAATAACCATATTCTCGTCGGAGGTATCGTATTCTAATATATACGCCTTTTCTTCCCAAACAGGATAAAGGGTAATTGTATCGGTAATTAACGCGTAAGTCCAAATTCCGCTAGGTGGGAATAAATCTTCTTCGCCCCCTCCTGCTACGCGCCAGCCTGTCAAAACCATATTGCTATAAACAGGTGTGGGGAAATCATATTCTTCCTCATAAGTAGCCAAATAACTTGTCTCTGATATCGTTGCGTTATCTTCTATGCGGAAATAAACGGTATATACTTTAGGCGCCCAAACACAAGCCAAAGTAATATTATAAGGAATGGTATAGACTTCTTCGGTATTGTTAGGGTCATCAAAGAATACATTGCCACGATCATCCATCCAACCAGAAAATTGATAACCTGCCCTAATAGGTTTTGGTACGGTTAGGTAAGTAATTTCACCATCCATAGGCTCTATCGTACCAATATCTATTCCTACAAAATCAGCTGTAGGAAGCATTGTATCTAAATCAATCAAATAACGGTAACTGGACAAATTCCAATAAGCCTTATAACTATCTTTTACATCATCTCCCACAAAAATCATTAGTCCGTTATCAAACAAAGGTCCAAAGGTGTTTTCAAAAATATCGGGTACGCCTGCCCCTTGAACGGTATAAAGCTTGGTCATTTCCGCTGCCATAGAGAAAGCATTGGACGAAAAATTACTTTCAGTTCCTCCAAGATATACAGAATTTAGATAATGACCCAAAAAGGCATAACTGTTTATTTTTGTAACGTTTAGCCCATCAACTGCCACAGTAGGTATAGTTATTTCTTCCAAAACTCTAGATGTTCTTACCAAAAGCAAAGAACCTTGACGTTTGGAATAAACCATAGAATTATTTGGATTTACTTCATCATCAAAGAAAGCTAAAGTATCTATTACCTCTTCAAAAAGCTTCTCAGATTTTAGATCTTCATTATTCTCAAAGAAATTATTTATGTTAACTGCGTTGTCCTCGTTGTCCTCATCAAACAAAACATACTCCGGATAATAATCACCAAAAACACCGTTATAAGTCATAGTTCCGCTAGTTTCTTCGAATCTAATGTACAAAAGTCCGGGTACATTTATTGCATCTGCGCTAATTGCAATAACCGACTGAGGAATATAAAGTGCCGCTAGGTTGCTATAGTTAAATGCTTTTTCTCCTATTTGACTAATTGATAAAACTTCAAAGCCTGTATTTTGTGGATCATTTACGTTAAATTCGGTGGCTATTCTGCCGGCAGGATACAAATAAAGAATACTAGGATTGTTAATTGTATCAACTCTCTTATCATATTTATAAAGCACTCCGTCAATACCGATAAAGAAGGAATCGTCGGTATGTTGCACTTCAAACTTTTCTATACTATAACAACGATTAAATGCGCTTGCCGCTATATCCTGCGTTGCAGATGCAAAGGTAATTGACTTCAAATAAAAACAATCTTCAAAGGCTCCCTCTCCAACAGTTTCTAACCTAGCGCCACTTTGCAAGTAAAAATTAGAAAGTTTGGTCTGCGCAAAAGCATAATTTCCTACCGAAATCAGCTTGTCCTTCAATGTTATTCCGCCGCCTATAGTGGTTGTATCGCCCAATAATGATGTACAACCATAAAATGCATAGGCTCCTATATGCGCTAAATCTGCGTTGGAACTTAAATTTAGTTTTTGGATAGTTGTATTGTAATTAAAAGCTCCTTCGGCTATCTCTGTAATATTACTCTCTATTGTAAATTCTTCGGCAGCGCCCAAATATTTATATAAAATATTGTTAGCGGAAATGCTGCTGTTTGTCAAGGTATTCACCCACAAAGTATCGTCAAAAGCCCTGTCCCTTATCCTTTCTAGCTTGCTACTTGTAGGTATTTCTACAGTTGATAAAAGCGTGCAATCATTGAAGGCTTCCACACCGATGGAGCTAACTGTATAATGCAAAATAACAGGAATACGAATGGTGGTAAGAGTCCTTACCGCTCCAATAATTTCCGAAGTGGTGGAAGGAAATCTTGAGTTTTCGTTATATATTACTCTGTAAAGCAGCCTTTTTTCGGAATCTGTTTCTATTTCCGAAAGCAAACCACTTTCCGTCATCAAACTATCTTCCCTTTCTTCTACCGCGCTTAAATTAGCGTAGGCTGCACGGTAACTTGGGTCAACACATATTGATGTTATGTTGTAATTAAAAATGTTGTCACCCATACTAAAATTAAGAGCGTTGGGATTTACAATAGAAAAATCTACATAGTCAATATGTACGCTGTCAAAAGCATAGTCACCGACATTTCTTACCGTTTGCGGTAGTATAACGCCCCCTACAAGACAATTATAAAAAGCATAGGCGCTTATCTTTTCAACACCAACAGGCACATTATATAAAGCCGTTACTCTGTTTGCCGGATATACAATCAACTCCGTTTGTAGTTGGTTGTAAAGCGCATAATCTTCGCCTACATAAAAATTATCAGAACTGCCAATAATGGATATTTCTGAAAGCTGACTACAATTTTTGAAGCTTCCCGCTTCTATAGTCTCTACACTGGAAGGAATACTTAATTTACGTAGCATTGTAGCTTCGGAAAAAGCTTCTTCACTTATACCTATTACAGGCAAATTTTCATTTTGATTAGGAATAATTACCTCGGCATCGTTTTTGAAATAACTTTCAACTAGATATCCTGTTATTCCACGAGGGCTTACCGAAGGATTATCTGCAAACTTGATACCCAAAACTCTCCATAGTCCATAAAGTGTGGTCTCCACAATAACATTGTAAGGAAAGGTTATTTTTGTAACTGAAGTATTGTCAATGGCATCATCTCCCAATACAGGAGTTGTTGTCCATCCGTCAAAAACGTGACCTTCTTTATTCAATGTGGGGATATCATTTTCATTTAGAAAGTTAGTTCTTCTAACGCCCACTCCCGTGTTGCAATTAGTAACAAAACTAACAGTATTGATTACCGCCTCGCTAAAGGCCTTGTAATTATGATTTGCGTTCATGGCGACAACTGTTATTGACTGTGTGTCTATTTTTTTGTCATTATCCGTCCAATAATCAAAATAATAGCCACTTACCGCTATCCACTCTAAAGTAACTACCGTGCCTTCATCGTAAAGAGCCTCATAATACTCTCCCTCTACAACGACATCTTCGTCTAATGTTACGCCGTCAATAGCAGTAGGAACACCACTATAAACGCGTAAAGTGTATTGGTTTTTATCTTTGTTTAACAAAACTATTTGAAACCTCGTTTCGCAACTTTCGTAAATTACTTTTATTGTTTTTGTACCGGGGGTGTCCAGCTTGGTGCGGCTCTCTACCGCAATCATAGAACTAGTCATAGAAATCATTTCCGCTGAAGCATCGCTATATGTTACTATAAGGCGAATTTGCGTTACATCAAGTTCCCCTGCAAAAACTGAGGAAGGAATAGTGGTAGCATCAACGGCAATGGCAACAACGGTTACAGTTTCTTCGTCGATAGGCTCATCTGTCCCGCCTGCGCAGGAAACCATCACGAATATTAATGCCAAAGCAAATATTAACAGCAGTACTTTATTGATTATAGAACGCATCGCCACCCCTAAAAATGTGCATAGTTTTACATATAGTAATAATATAACATATTACTAATTGAAAATCAATAGACACACGTCAAAAATTTTGGTTAAATTAAGTAAAAATCTTTTTTTGTAGCGATTGTTTTATCTATACGCTCGCAATACTCTCGAAAACCTTTCGGTGAAGAAAATCTATCTATTTTGTCACTAATAACTAATTTTGACATCGCTCCGCAGCCTAAACCAAGTATTGAAGCGCTTTCTTCCATCATATCTACATTATATTTGCAAGCCTTGCCTTCCTTGCAAAAGCCTGTATTCTCTAAGTTATCAAACATATTTTTTTGCCGATACATATAATATGGGAAATAATTGTAACCCTCCAAAGAGCTATATGCGTAATCAAGCATACGCCTGGCCTCTCCGCTAGCCTCTTTTATAGTCCCATCAAGAGTCAAATTAGAGCCTCTTTTTAAGCTCAAAGTATGGATTGTTATGTTTTCGGGAGATAACTTAAGCACCTCATTAACGCTATAACAAAAATCCTCATATGTTTCATTTGTAAGATTAGCAATTAAGTCCATATTTATGTCAAAACCATATTTTTTAGCCAAAATATAACTCTGATATATTTGGTCAACGGTATGCTTTCTTCCGATAACATCAAGTGTCTTTTGATGGAAAGTTTGCGGATTTATAGAAATTCTATTTACGTTGTTAGTCTTGAGCACATCCAAAATACCCTCATCTATAGTATCCGGTCGCCCTATTTCTACGGTAAACTCCGTACCAAAATTGGCAATAGGCTCTAATAGAGAATTAAGCATATCCTTGCCTATGCTTGAAGGAGTACCCCCTCCCACATATATTGAAGTAACTTTGTAGTTTTTTGCTTTAATTATTTCAAAAGCCGCTTCTATCTCTTTTTTTACACATTCTATGTATAAAGGCAGCTCTTTTTTTATTCGAAAAACCTCCGTACTTATAAAAGAACAATAATTACATCTCGATGGACAGAATGGAATATTGAGGAAAAGTCCAATATTATCAATTGACGTATTGATAATGTCTTTTTGATTATTAACGCATTTTTCTATCAATGATACCCTGCTTTGGGTAACCGAAAATACATCTTTGAGATACTTATTCGGGGTTTTTATAGTTTTTGACAACTCTCTATAAAGCTTTGTAGGTCTTACTCCGGTAAGACTACCATATGGCAAACTAACACCTATATTT
>CAYIZR010000024.1:0-9893 GCA_964367755.1 uncultured Christensenella sp.
CTACAATATATATTTTTTCAGATTTAATGTTTTTATTGCCTTATCAAGATGCTTTTCAACATACGATTTGTCAACTACAAGTTCCAGTCTTTCTTCATCTTCGCCTGCGCTAAACGAAACTTCTTCGAGTAACATTTCCATAACTGCCTGCAAACGCCTTGCACCTATATTCTCGCTGTTTTCGTTCTCCAAAAAAGATACTTTAGCCATTTCTTTAATTGCTTCGTCGGTAAAACGTAAATCCACTTTGTCAACTTTTAGCAACTCAGCATATTGCATAATAATAGCGTTATCTGGCTCTTTTAGTATTCTTTCAAAATCTTCTTGTGTAAGGCTTTGCAAATCAACGTGAACAGGGAATCTTCCTTGCAGCTCGGGGATTAAATCGCTAATTTTAGATATATGAAAGGCGCCTGCGGCAATGAACAAAATAAAGTCAGTTCTTACGTTGCCATACTTGGTGCTAACGGTAGAGCCCTCTACAATAGGCAAAATATCTCTCTGAACGCCTTCTCTTGAAACGTCTGCGTTGCCGGTTTTTCCTTTTGACGCAATTTTATCAATTTCATCGATAAATATAATTCCATCCTGCTCGGCTCTTTTTAAGCCCTCGGCATTTATAGCGTCATTATCTATTAACTTATTTGCTTCCTCATTTATAAACAACTTAAAGGCTTCTCCAACGTTAATTTTACGCTTTTTGCGACGTTTAGGCATAATGCTTCCCAATATCTCGCCAAAATTGTTATCGCCGGGAGCGCCCATTCCTATAGGCCCTAATTGCAATGACTTTGGCGCTTCTTCTACCTCAATTTCTACGGGAATACTATCAAGCTTACCATTACGAAGATCTGTTAGTAGCCCTTCCTTAATAACATCGTCGGGAGTTTCGGGAGAAGCTTTTTTCTTGATAGGATAAATTGCGTTTACTATCTTATTTTCGGCAATTGCTTTAGCTTTTGGCTCAACTTCGGCTATTTTCTCTTCCTTAACCAGTCTTATAGAAACCTCAACTAAATCCCTAATCATACTTTCTACATCTCTTCCCACATAACCAACTTCGGTAAACTTTGTGGCTTCCACCTTGATAAAAGGCGCTTTGACTAATTTTGCCAGCCTTCTTGCAATTTCGGTTTTTCCCACACCGGTTGGCCCCTTCATAATTATATTCTTTGGGGTAATTTCTTCCATCATTTCGGGTGGAAGCATCTTTCTTCTATAACGATTACGCAAGGCAACCGCTACCGCCTTTTTTGCGCTGTTTTGTCCTATAATATATCTGTCAAGTTCGGTAACTATTTGTTTGGGTGTAAGTTCCATAAAATCCTCCTATACTACCTCTAATATCACATTGTGATTAGTAAAAATGCATATATCTCCAGCAATCTTCATTGCTTTTAGTGCAATTTCGCTAGCGTCCATATCGGTATTTTCCAAAAGCGCTCTTGCCGCGCTCAAAGCGTAGTTGCCACCGCTTCCTATAGCGCAAACTCCCGATTCCGGCTCAATAATGTTGCCATCTCCCGATAAAACATATAAATTATCCTTGTCAGCAACGATTAGCATCGCCTCCAAATTTCTAAGCATAGTGCCGTTTCTCCAACCTTCGGCAAGCTCTACCGCGCTGCGCATAAGATTTCCCGAATATTTTTGAAGCATTTCTTCAAATTTTTCACTCATGGTAAAAGCGTCGCTTACAGAACCGGCAAAACCAACAACTACTTTATCGTTGTAAATTCTTTTTACCTTTTTGGCGTTGCCTTTCATAATTATGCTTTGGCCCATAGTGACCTGTCCATCTCCTGCAATCGCGGTTACGCCGTCCTTTTTGACCGCGCATATCGTCGTAGCTTTCATATCCATAACAAACACACTCCTTATAATGATTTTGTGTATAACTCCATTGCTTTTATTGCTCTCAAACTATACGCTTCTTTGCGTTTATGTTTGTCTTTTATTCTTTCATCAAGCTCTGGCACTAACATATAGCTTACGTGCATAGGTTGAAAATTGCTGTTTTCTGCAGAAATATATTTCATAAGGCTCCCCGTCATTGTATCTATCGACGGTACATCGCTATCCTTGCCTAGTAAAGTATTGTACATATTTATTCCTGCCATAAGCCCGCTCATAACGCTTTCTAAGTATCCTTCAACGCCACTTATTTGACCTGCAAAAAACACTTTTTTATCCTTTTTTGCACTAAAATCTATATTTAGCGTTTTGGGCGCGTTAATGAAAGTATTCCTATGCATAACGCCGTAACGCTCGTATTCTGCATTTTTCAATGCGGGAATCAAGCCAAAAACTCTTTTTTGTTCCCCAAACTTTAGGTTAGTTTGGAATCCTACTATATTATAACACTTATTTACATTATCTTCCTTTCTTAGTTGTACCACTGCAAAAGGTCTTTGATTGGTAACAGGATGATATATCCCTACTGGTCTTAGCGGTCCAAAACGCAAACTTTCTCTTCCCTTTTGCGCCATAACCTCAACAGGCATACAGGCTTGAAAAATTTCTTTGTTTTCAAATTCCTTTAATATTATTTTATCCGCTAAAATCAAATTGTCAACAAAATCGTAATATTCTTTTTCGTTTAAGGGGCAATTGATATAGTCGTCCCCACCTTTATTGTATCTTCCCGCAAAAAAGGCGCTATTCATATCTACACTTTCGCAAGTAACTATTGGAGCTACCGCATCGTAAAAACTAAGCGATGCTTCTCCTGCAAAGTCACTTATCTCCTTACTCATTGCCTCCGAAGTTAGCGGGCCGGTGGCAACTATGGTGTAAGGGGTAATTTGCTTGCACTCTTTGCGAATAATGGTTAGTTTATCAAACTTTGACAGCTCTCTTTCCACCGCTAAGGAAAAAAGTTCTCTCTCCACCGCAAGCGCGCCCCCTGCAGGAACGCTACATTCCTTCGCAAGTCTAAGCAGCAAACAATCAAGCATCTCTAATTCTTGCTTTAACAACCCTTGGGCGGTATTTATGTCGGTAGATTTTAGGCTATTACTGCATACAAGCTCTGCCAAACTTCCCGTATTATGGGCAGGAGTAGTTATTTCCGGTCTCATCTCGTAAAGTTCTACCTCACAACCTCTTTTAAGAAGTTGATAAGCCGCTTCGCAACCTGCTAGCCCGCCACCTATTATCCTGACTTTATTCTTCATCCTTATTTTCTGCCACCTCTATGGTATGATTACAGGTTTTACTTACGCAAATATACTTAGTCTTTTTATCTTTAGTCACAATCCTCATAACAGAGCGACACTCGGGGCAAAAAATAGGCGCAGGCAGTTCCCAACTCATAAACTGGCAATTAGGATAATTACTACAACCATAGAAAGGCTTACCATTCTTGGTTTTCTTTTTTACTATATCCCCACCACAACTGGGGCATTTGCCAAGTGACTCAACAATATTTTTTATATTGCGGCATTTCGGGAAATTGGGACAAGCCAAAAATTTGCCATACTTGCCCGACCTAACTACCATGTTAGCTCCGCATTTTTCGCAAATTACATCGGTTACTTCTTCCTCTAGTTTTACCTTCTTTTCCAGAGAATACGCTGCATTTATGCTCTTAACAAATCCGGGATAAAAATCTTCAATTATTTTTTGCCACTTAGTGCCGTTAACTATGGTATCGAGTTTGTCTTCCATAGACGCGGTAAACTGAATGTCAACAATATCCTTAAAGTTCTTTTCCATAAAAGTTACTACGGTATCACCAAGGGAAGTTGGTTTGAGGTTTTTTCCTTCTTTTTCGGTATACTCCCTCTTAGCCAAAACAGATACAACTGTAGCGTAAGTAGCCGGCCTTCCTATACCGTTTTCTTCCATTGCTTTAATAAATGTGGCATCAGTATATCTTGGAGGAGCTTTGGTAAACTTTTGTTCTGTCTTAATATCTTTTAGCTCTAGCTTTTCTCCCTCCTCAATGTTAGGTAGCTTACTGCTATTTTCCTCATCTTCTTCTTTTACTATTTCATATACTGCTGTATAACCCTTAAAAACAACGGTTTTGCCGGTTATTTTGAAGCCGTAAACATCATCTCCACAATCTCCGTTTATATGCACATTTAGTGTGTTATAAACAGCTTCTGCCATCTGACTTGCCAAATAGCGTTCATAGATTAGTTTGTATAGACGATACTGATTTCTGCTAATGACGCTTTTTAGACTATCGGGCGTTCTTTCAAGACTAATTGGTCTGATTGCCTCGTGGGCATCTTGAACGTTAGAACCCTTAGAAGAATAAAAATTGGGTTTATTTGGAGCGTAGTCCTTGCCGTAGTTTTTGGCAATATAGTCAAGCGCTTCCCTTTGGGCGTCTGGAGATACTCTTACACTATCGGTACGGATATAAGTTACTAGCGCGGTATGTCCTTCCCCTTCTATGTTTATACCCTCATAAAGCTGTTGAGCAACTTTCATTACCTCAGGGGCCGAAAGCTGTAAGCGGTTTGAACCGTCCTGCTGAAGCGTACTGGTGGTAAAGGGAGCGTTGGGTCGGGATTTGGATATTCCTCTCTTAACGCTATCCACACTAAATTCTGCCCGAGATAAAGCTTCTGTTATACCATTTACCTGTTCCCCGTTAGTTAGCTTCAATTTTTTTCCGTTATAATCGGATAACGCCGCTTTCAATAATGCGGACTTTCCTTTTTTCTGTAAAAAAGCAAATAAGTTCCAATACTCTTCGGGTACAAAGGCGTTTATTTCTCTTTCTCGGTCTACAATCATCTTAAGAGCCGCGCTTTGCACTCTTCCACCCGACAACCCTTGTTTTATCTTTTTGTTAAGAATAGGGCTGATTTTGTAGCCTACAAGCCTATCTAATACCCTACGCGCTTGCTGCGCGTTGACCAGATTCACGTTTATAGTTCTAGGCGTCTCTAATGCGGCATTAACAGCTTTCGAGCTAATTTCATTAAACTCTATTCTTAATGCGTTTTCTCCCAAATCTAAAACGTTACTAAGATGCCAACTAATAGCTTCCCCCTCTCTATCCGGGTCAGTTGCCAAATATACTTGTTCGCTATCTTTAGCGGTGTTTTTTAATCTTTTTATGAGGTCTTTTTTGTCTTTGACAAGCACATACTCGGGCTTAAAATCGTTTTCTATTTCGATTCCCATACTCTTTTCGGGCAAATCACAAACATGCCCTCCGCTTGCCAGTACACTGTACTCGCTACCCAGATACTTTTGAATAGTTTTTGCCTTTGTCGGCGACTCTACAATTACTAATTTCATTTACACACTCCAATAGTTAGTTTTGGTTTTATTTATAAGCCCTACCGCTTCCATCTTAATTAACAATGAATTGAGTTGAGGCACTGTCAGGTCTACTTCGTCTAGTATTTCTTCAAAATGCATTTCTCCGTTTTGATTTAATTTATTTAATATCATTTCTTCATTAAAATCCAGCTGTATGTTATTAGGTTTTTTTGTATCTACCTTCCCTATGCCCATTTCGTCATAAATATCGTTTATATCCATAACGGCTCGGCTTTGGCACTCTCTTATACTACGGTTGCAACCACCACTGGCGTTGCTATAGATACTACCCGGCACGCAATAAACATCCTTGCCTTGCGATAAGGCATAATCTTTGGTAATCATTGTTCCGCTTTTTTCTCCGGCCTCGGTTATCAAAACGCCGCTGCTTAGGCCGCTTATAATGCGGTTTCGGGAAGGAAAATTGCACGCGGTTGCTTTTGTCTTATTGTCATATTCGGATATTACCAATCCATAACTTAATATATCTTTATATAAAGCGTAATTTTCCGCAGGATAAACCACGTCAACGCCGCACCCCATAACCGCTATAGTCTTACCTTTTACGTCAAGACAAACCCTATGCGCTTTGCTATCTACGCCCCTTGCAAAGCCACTAACTATACAAAACCTGCTACTTAACTGAGAAACAAACTCTTCGGTCGCTCTAACTCCGTATTTTGTGGGATAACGCGTACCCACAACGGCAAAACAAGGTTTATTTAATAAACTTATATCTCCCTTACAATAAAGGATAAGGGGCATATCTTCATAGCACATAAGACTTTTGGGATATTCCTCGTCAACAACGGTAATGATTTTTGTTTCTTGAGAGGCGTATTCTTCTTCGAGCTTGTCAAAATCAAAGGTTCTTACGTTTTCGCAAAGCTCAACATATTCTTTTTCTCCAATAATTCTTGTCAAAGCATCTCGCAAAATTACTATCTTTGAAAACAGCATTGTTATATCAGAAAGAGCGGAAATAACTCTTCTTCCTTTAATACTGCCAATCCCTTTAGTATGGGCAAGTAAATATACTGCCTTTTTTTTATCGTCAAATATCATAAATCGATAATTCCCTTTTTGTCCTCTATTTTATACTGTACCGCCTCGGCAATATCTTCAAAGCAAATATCATCTCTGCTAGCTAAATCGGCAATAGTTCTTGCCGTCTTTAGTATTCTCGTCGCCGAACGCGGACTTAGTCCGTTCTTTTTGAAAACCGCCGAAAGTAGTTGCTCGCTATCGTCACTAAGTGTGCAATACTGTTTAATCTGGGCGTTATTCATACGGGCATTAGTATATATTCCCGTGCCTAAGAACCTTTTTAATTGAATTTCTCTGGCAATTTCTACCCTCTCTCTTACTTGCTCACTGCTTTCGCCCTCTCTCTTTTGGCGGAACTCTCCGTACTCAATGTTATCAACCTTGACGTATATGTCTATTCTGTCTAGCAGCGGTCCGGAAAGCCTTGCTACGTAGTTATATATTTCTCTGGGAGTACAAGTACATTTTTTGCCTGCCGTACTTCCAAAATATCCACAAGGACAAGGGTTCATACTGGCAATTAGCATAAAATGCGCCGGATAAGTAACACTTCTTACCACTCTTGATACCGTTATGCTACCATCTTCTAATGGTTGCCTGAGTGCCTCCAAAGTGTGACGTGCATATTCTGGCATTTCGTCAAGGAATAATACTCCGTTATGCGCCAAACTCACTTCTCCAGGCGTTGCCTTTGCTCCGCCACCTGTCAAACTAAATAAACTTGCGGTATGGTGAGGAGAACGAAAAGGTCTTATTTTTACTATACCCTCCTCAGGATTTATTAGCCCGCTTATTGAATGAATTTTGGTCACTTCTACCGCTTCTTCAAAGCTCATTTTGGGCATTATTCCTATTACGCTTTTGGCTAACATAGTTTTACCTGTTCCCGGAGCGCCACACATTAGCATATTGTGCCCTCCGCTTACCGCTATTTCCAATGCCCTCTTTGCCAAAAGCTGACCTTTTATATCCTTTAAGTCCACCTCGCAAGGATGGTTGCTCTCGGTCTTATATTCAGCGGGCGTTACCGCGTTAAAATTAAGACCTATTAAGAGGTTAACAACCTCCGACAAACTTTTTAATGCATAAACCTGAGCGCTTAACACATAGCTTGCTTCAGTTGCGTTATCATAAGGTATAATAAATTTGTTATAGCCTGCCTGCGAAGCAGCAATCAACATCGGCATAATGCCATTAACCTTACGAAGAGTGCCATCAAGTGACAGCTCACCTATTATTATATAATCCCCTACATTTTTGCAGGCCACCGCTCCTGATGATGTCAAACAGCCTATCGCTATAGCAAGGTCTAAACCCGAGCCTTCTTTCTTAATATCAGCAGGCGCAAGATTTATTACGGTTTTGAATACTCCGAAGTCAAAGCCGCTGTTTTTTATCGCCGACCTCACTCTTTCTTTAGATTCCTTCACCGCACAGTTCGGCAAACCCACTATATCCAAAGAAGGCAAGCCTCTCTGCGCGTCCACCTCAACCTCCACTAAAAAGCCGTTAAGACCGTCTAAAACGTAGCTTTTTGTAGTTGTAAACATATTTTCCCCCTATGTTTATTATCTTTTCTTTCTCTTTATCAATATAATTATCCCAATCGCCACAGCCGTCCCTCCAAACACACCGCCGAGCACTCCGAAAAATACCCCCATTTCCATTCTTTTACCAAAGACTTTTATATATTTGGGACTGCTTGAAGACGCTATTTCCCTGTCTCCGCTTATTACCATAGCGTATGAAGTGGAGCCATTACACACAAAACTTATTTGGTTGTTAATGACTAACGACTCTACTATTTGGTTATTTGACATATCTATCAACAAAAAATTCCTTTCCAAATAACCGATGGGCAAATTCATATTGACCGTTATTCCTTGGGAAAGCTCATTTTTTTCTTCTTCATTAAAATACACCGATAAATGAAAATAGTCAACAAATCCTTTGCTATATCCGTTCATTTTTACATAATCGCTGCCATTACTAACAGCCGAATTAAGTGTCAAAGTTATTTTATCGCCCTTTTTATAGCCTTCAAAATCACTCTCATTTGCCTCAAAAGTAATTATTGTAGAAACAACAATCGGCACGCTTTCAATAATATAGATATGCTCGTTGCTGCCCTCAATTAACTTATCTATTTCCAAAAATGTCGCCAAAACATCACTGCCCTGAATAGTTGAAGCCATAAGCAATGTATTAAGCTTTGCATACTCGTTATCTATTTCTTCTAATGCAGAATCGTTATATTCCTCTCTATTAAGGTCAAGATAAAGCAAATTATATTCCCTTATTTGTTGACATAACTTTTCATCTTCAAAATAATTAACCACAAAATGGTCGCTAGACTTATTCCCGACCTTGTCATAAACATCAAAATAAATATTGCTTAATCCATAAGGAGAAAATGCCATTCTATATATATCTGATGCCCCTTTAGCGAAGTTTTCTTCCAAGGTTTGACTATATGCATAATCTATACCGCTCAAGTTATCTACTGCCCTAAAGCTAAATTCGGCTATTGTTTCTTTAGTAAGGTCAATTATCAAAGTCTTATTAGAAATAATAGGCTGATATACGTCAAAGCTACCCCAGTCTATATTATAAGTAGCATTTTCCGACCTGTTGCCAACATTATCTAAGGTATAAGCAGTAATGGTATAACTCCTTGCGTCCTTAAGCACAAAATCACTATAATATGTCATAATTTTGTCATTTAACAGATAATATTGGGTATCTGCATTGCCGCTTTGCGAATCATTATGATAAACAATGCTTACTGTATATTCCTTTACATATCCATTAGATAAAGCAATATTTACATTGGGAGTAACTTGTATTGTAGGTATAATCGGCGCAGTAAAATCGAACCTATCGAATATATATTGGTTATACCTGCCGTTACCTGCCTTATCAAAACAAAACACCTTAAAAACGCCGTTACCGCTGATAGTTATCGTTAAGGTAAGCGAGTTCTCTGTGTCAACCTCCGCCCAAATAATATCATCCATAGACGAATCAACATAATCGTACATATAAAAAACTTTACCCATACCGCTAATTCCGTCGCTCACTCCGCTCCAATCCATAGTTACATCGTAATCAACATTTTTGCCCACCCAATTATTCATAGGCGTAACGGTAGCAACAGTATCTACACTAATTAAATCACTTTTAACTATCGTCGAAATGCTGTCAAGAAGATCATTATATTCATCGTAAGCATAGCAATTAACGGTTATTTCGCCGCTTTTATCCACATAAAAAGATATATCTTCTTGTCCGTTAGTATTTATAAGTTCCCCAACAATCTCCTCCTGACCATCAACTGAGTATCCGAATTTTACATAATTTACATCGGTTATGAAGTATCTAAGAGTAATATTCCTTTGATAAAGGTTTGGGTCGTATGTTTTTTCGGTGTATTCGGCTATCCCGTCCGATAAAAGTTTGGTTTCATTTAGTTGCTCACAAACGATTTCGTCTAGTTCCAAAAAAGTAATGGCTTTCGCACTTGTATCTGACATAGGAACAAGACACAAAATAAATAACAC
>CAYIZR010000025.1:0-9608 GCA_964367755.1 uncultured Christensenella sp.
GTATGTAAAGACACCGGCAAAATAGGCAGAAAACTCTGTGAATGTGCCGAAAAAGAACGCGTTAATTTGGAGCTTGAAGAAAATCCTTTGCTAAAAGCAGTTCCCGAAAAGCTAAAAGATATTAACTTCTCTTTTTACAAAACATTAGGCAAAAATTACAAAAAATATGTTGATTTCATAGAAAATAACTTTCTTTCCGGGGAAAAAAGCTTTTTAACGATTTCCGGAGGAGCGGGGGTAGGCAAAACCTATCTTGCTTATGTTGCTCTTAAGCAAGCTTTGCTTCAAGGCGAATCGGTAAAAATATTGGACTCTATTAAGCTAAATAAGAAGTTTCTTGAATACCATTGTGCCGCTCTTGCCGAAAAACAAAATATTTGGGCGGAAATAAGCGAATGTGATGTTCTTTTAATTGACGATTTGGGTGCAGAGCAGCTCTTAAACAATGTAACAAAACCGTATATTTATGAACTAATGGTAGAAAGAATGTACAAAAAAACTATTTTTACCACCAATTTAGACCTAAATATGCTAGAAAATAAATATGGACAGCGTTTGTTTAGCCGATTTTGCGATGTAAGGAATTCTACCTTTCTACCTATTTCTGCGCCAGATTTGCGCTTAATGTAGTAATAATTGCAATTTAGTTGCATTTTGCATTGCTCCAAAGTATAATAGCTATGTTGAATACATGTTTTGGGAGGACAAAATGAACATTATTGACACAGGGACTATAGTGGTACTAATTCTGGCTTTAATAGTAGGTCTAGCCAGAGGCTTTGGAAAAAGTCTAAAAACATTTACAAAAGGTATTTTTGGAATTATTATTTCGATATTTGTATGCATCTCTTTTGGTGGGATGATATCTAATATTGACTTTGTAGGTAATTTTATAGCCCAAATAAATCAGTCTATTACCGATGCAAGCACGCTTTTGGGAAATCTCAAATTAGGTATTTGGGTCTATTACATTGTATTATTTTTTATAATACAAATCCTGCGAGTTTTGGTTGTTAAAGTGCTTGTAGACTTGTTTGAAAAAGACAATGCAGTCATGAAATTTATCAATAAGTTTTTGGGAGCTGCTTTTTCACCTGCGGCAGTGTGTATGTTCTTACTTTTGGTGCTTGCAGTATTCAAAGTATTTGAGGACTTAAGTTTTGTGCAAAACATACTTGCCAAAATAGATGGAAGCTTTATACTTAAGGTATATCAAAACAATCCGATTACCCTAACTTTATAATGTCTTTCTCATTCCTTAGCAGAACAAAAATAATATTTGGAGAAAAAGCTATTGACTCACTTTCAAACCGCTGCGTTGCATTATTTGGACTTGGCGGAGTCGGCGGTTTTTGCGCAGAAGCGTTAGTTAGAAGCGGCATAGGCAAAATATTGCTTATTGACAGCGACGTTGTTACTTTAAGTAATATAAATCGGCAAGTTTTTGCCACTTCCAACACCATAGGAATGAAAAAAACCGAAGCAGCTAAATTACGCTTAAAAGAAATAAATCCCGAAATAGATATTATTTGCCACAATATTTTTTTCGACTATTCTACAAAAGTAAAAATAGACTTTTGCTCAATAGATTATATTGTAGACGCTATCGACAGCATAAACTCTAAACTTTTATTGGCAGAGTGCGCAAGGGAATTTTCGGTTCCCATAATAAGCAGTATGGGCACCGCAAATAAATTAGAACCGCAAAAACTAACGGTTGGTGATATCTTCCAAACATCAATTGACCCCTTGTCAAGGCTTATGCGTAACGGTCTTCGCAAAAGAAATATAGAGTCCTTAAGGGTAGTATATTCAACAGAGACTCCCCAATGCTGTCAAACTATGCCCGAAAGCGCGCAGCTAGAGAAAGATAATAACAACAAAATAAAAATATTAGGAAGCAACGCCTTTGTTCCGGCAACAGCTGGTTTGCTACTTGCCAAAGAGGTAGTTTGTGACCTTATAAATAACGGAGAAAATTAAGAATGAAAAGAACTTTTTCACTAGAAACATTTCCCCCGAAAAGGGATGACGGAATAGAAAAAATTTATTATCCTTTGGCAGGGCTAGCTTTGCTTAAACCTGATTTTATAAGCGTAACTTACGGCGCAAACGGAGGAAGAACATGTCTTACCGATGAGGTTTGTGACTTTATAAAAAATGGATATAAAATTGAAAGCGTAGCCCATCTAACTTGCGCAGGAAGTTCCAAAACTATGATAAGAGAACTACTTGAGAACCTTAAAGCTCGTAATATTACTTCTATATTAGCGCTTCGAGGAGACTTGCAAGAGGAAAAGCCGCTAATCGATTACAAATACTCCACAGATTTGATTAAAGACATAATAGAATTCGGTGGTTTTGATGTTTTGGCGGCCTGTTATCCCGAAGGTCACGTAGAAAGCGCTTCTTTCGAGCAAGACCTATCAATAATGGCAATGAAAAATAATTTAGGTGTAAGTCGTTTTTTAAGCCAATTGTTTTTTGACAATTGCGATTTTTATAACCTGACTGAAAAAGCCAAGAATCGGGGAATTACCGCCCCCATTTCAGCAGGAATAATGCCTATAACTAATTCCAAACAGATTGTACGTATGGTGCAAATGAGCGGCGCAAAAATTCCTCCTATGGTTGCAAAAATGATTTCTTCATACGAAAACGACATTGATAGTCTTCGCAAGGCAGGACTGGAGTATTCCATTAAACAGATAAGAGACTTACTTAGCAAAGGTGTTGACGGAATTCATCTATACACTATGAACAATGTAAACACCGCAACCACAATTTACGATGGTATAAAGGATTTGTTAGAGTGACCAAAGAAATTAAAGAAATTGCAAGATATTTGCGGATACCTACAGATATACCCGACCAAACTAAAGCAACCATACTCGAGATGCTAACAATTTCAAACGAGCTCTCACCTCAAAAAAAAGTTGCTTTTTTTGATATGGAAAAAACCGATAATGGTATTAAGCTTTCAGGAACTTATCTAACTTTAGAAGGCAAACTTGCAAACAAACACTTTTGCGCTTCCAAAAAAATTGTTGTTATACTAGCAACCTTAGGTATGCAAAGCGAACTGCTATTGAAGGAATATTTTGCAAAAAACGCCGAAAAAGCAGTGGTTTTGGACGCCTGTCTTACTGTAAAAATAGAAAAGTATTTGGACGAAATTGAAAAAGATTTCAAAAGCAAGGGCCTAGATATTACAACGCGTATAAGTTGTGGATACGGCGACTTAAAACTAGAATATCAAAAAGATTTATTAAATTTTTTGGACGGCAAAAAAATTGGTGTTTTTCAAAACGAAAGCTATATGCTTACACCGAATAAATCGGTTATTGCGCTTATAGGAGTAAAAAATGAAACTAATTGAATTATTACAGTCCAAAAGGGTGTTTTTAGACGGAGGAATGGGTAGCTCTCTTATAAATAAAGGCTACTCTACCCGCCACGGAGAAATATTTAATATAGAAAAACCCGAAATAGTTAAGGAAATTATCAACGGTTATTTGCTCGCAGGTAGCGACGTTGTTTTGACCAACACTTTTAACGCAAATTCCAAAAAAGCCGATTTAAGTAAATATTCTTTGGAAAACATCATATCTTCGGCAATAAAAATCGCTAAAGAATGTGTAAAAGATAACCAGTACGTTTTGTACGATTGCGGCCCTAGCGGAGAGTTAATGTCTCCTTACGGCAACACTTCCTTTGATGAGGCATACCAAATTTTTGCTGAGCAAGCAATAATTGTCAAAAATAGCAGTGTTGATGGTATCATTTTGGAGACTTTCACCGATTTGCAAGAACTTCGCGCGGCAATACTCGCTTTCAAAGAAAACACTGACTTGCCTATTCTATGTAGCATGAGCTTCGAAAAAAACGGCAGAACATTTTTTGGGGTTGGCATAGATAGTTTTGCTCTTACCGCTCAAGGGCTAGACGTTGATGCAATCGGCATAAACTGTGGCACAGGCCCTGAGGAAATGTACGCAAATATTGCAACGCTTATTAAGTACGCACGTGTTCCTGTATACGCCAAAGCCAATGCAGGTATGCCTACATATATTAACGGCGAAACAGTCTATTCCCTTGAAGCTGATAATTTTGCTTATTTTATGCAGAAAATAGCCACTTTGGGGATAAATATATTGGGCGGATGCTGCGGAACGGACAGTCAATATATTTTCTTAATGAAAAAAGCTACTAAAGATTTACCCTTCCAATTATTTAACAACAAAATCGATGCAGTTTGTTCCTATGCAAAAACTGTGAACTTTGACAATCAAAAAACACTTATGATAGGAGAGCGAGTCAACCCCACCAACAAGCCTCTTCTTAAAGAAGCTATTAAAAATGATGACTACAACTATGTATTATCCATGTGCCTTAGCCAAATAACGCAGGGCGCCGATATACTCGATATCAACGTTGGTATGGCAGGAATTGATGAAGCCAAAAAGTTAACAAATACTGTAGCTTACGTTCAGGGGGTAGCCGACGTTCCCCTGTGTATTGACACTAGCAAAATACTTGCCCTTACAAAAGCTTTGCGGGTAGCTAACGGTATTTGTATAATAAATTCCGTCAATGGTGAAGAAGCAAGTATGGAAAATATTTTTCCTTTAGCAAAAAAATATGGCTGTTATATGATTGCTCTTTGCTTAGATAATAACGGGATCCCCGACAACGTATCAGGTAGAATATCTATTGCCAAAAAAATAATAAATAAAGCAAAAGAATACGGTATTGACAAATCAAAATTTTTGTTTGACCCTCTTACTCTTGCTGTAAGCGTTAACACAAAAAACGCTATTATTACGTTGGAAACTATTACAGAGTTAAAAAATAAACTTGATGTAAAAACAACTTTAGGTCTCTCAAATGTAAGTTTTGGATTGCCAAACAGAGAAAAAATCAATTCCACTTTCTTTGAGCTTGTTCGTCAATATAATTCCGACACGGCAATAGTTAATCCTTCTACCGCTCCTGGTATTGAGAAATACGCGTATAACCTTTTGACAGATAAAGACTATCAATGTCAAGAATATATTGCTAACAACAGCACAGCAGATGAACCTTTAATGAACGTTGATAACATATATGAAATATCATTTTGCATAGAAAAAGGCTATACAAATGAAGGTATGCTAGCTCTAAAACAAAAAATAAATGAAAATAATTATTCGATAATTATTGACAAAGACATTATCGGCGGCCTTAATACTCTTGGAGATGCTTACGAAAAAGGTACCGCCTTTTTACCCCAACTTATGGCGGGAAGCGAAACTGCTAAGGCAATGCTCGATTATATAAGGTCAAAGTATATTACCGAATCAGATAATAACAACAAAGCAACTATAGTAATTGCCACCGTAAAAGGCGATGTTCACGACATTGGCAAAAATATTGTCAAAGCCGTTGTTTCTAATTACGGCTACCGCGTAATTGATTTGGGCAAAGACATTTCTACCGAAGTAATACTTAACGCTATGGAAAAATACAAACCCCAAGTATTGGCTCTTTCGGCACTTATGACCACAACATTAGATAATATGACAACTACGGTAAACGTAATAAAAAATATTTATCCTAATACAATAATTATGGTCGGCGGAGCTGTAGTTAGCCGTGACTATGCCCAAGATTTGGGAATTCATTATTCCCCCAATGCGCAAGAATTCGTAAAACAGTTGCAAAAACTATTATAATATTTTTTTATCAAAGCTTTGACTATAAAACTATTTCGAGGTAAACAATGGCAAGAATCAGCATGGTAGAATATGGAAAAGCTTCTCCTGAGGCAAAAAAAGAATACGATAACCAAATAAAAAAACACGGTCGTATTACCAATATGAAAAAAACTCTTCTTCATTCTGTCCCTTCTTTTAAGGTACTTATGGAGTGGTATACCCTGCGCGACGAAGTGGTTAAAATCGTTGGAGAATTTGCCACAAACGTCTTTGCTTATTCAATAAGTTATGACAATAACTGTCTGATATGCTCAACTTTCTTCCGCAAAATATTACGTGACAGTGGTTATGACCCTGACAAGCTAGAACTTGACTACATCGAAGAATTATTACTGAAATACGGTAAGGCATGTGTAATAAATCCTGCCAATATAAACGAAGAATTATTTAGCCGTATGAAAACTTGCTTTAGTGAAGAACAAATAGTTCTTCTTACTGCTTTTGCCGGTATGATGATAGCTACCAACCTAATTAACAATGCCTTAAATGTGGATTTAGATGATTATTTGGAACTTTACACCAAAAAATAGGAGTATTTATGTATAATTTTACAAACAAAACAGTATTTATTACGGGAGCTGCTAAAGGTCAAGGAAGAGCTGTTGCTCTTGCCTTTGCCAAAGAAGGAGCCAACATCATTGCTTTTGACCTAGCCAAAAAACTCTCATATCCGTGCTACAACGATGGAGCTTTTTGCGGTCTAGAGGGCATAAAAAAAGAAGTAGAAAGCTTAGGAGGAAAGGCTTTAATTACTGCAGGTGACGTACGCTGTGCCAAAGATGTAGAAAACGCAGTAAATTTAGGTGTAGAAACCTTCGGCGGTATTGACTACCTTTTCAATAACGCAGGAATATGCGCTTACGGACTTTCTCACGAACTTACCGAAGAAGAATGGGACAGCATGCTTGATATCAACCTAAAGGGTTGTTGGCTAACAGGCAAATATATTATTCCCATTATGCGCAAAGCAAATAAGGGCGTTATTATTAACAATTCCTCTGTTGGCGGTTTGCGCGGTATGAATAAGCTATCTCACTACGCCGCTAGCAAGTGGGCGCTTGTGGGGCTAACAAAATCTTGGGCTTTAGAAAATTCCGCTTATAATATCCGCGTTATTAGTATTCATCCAACAGGAGTTAATACCCCTATGAACGATGGTTTGGCTTTTATGGAAGGCTCCACTCCCAAAGAAATAGCCGAAAGGAGCGCAGGAAATTTGTTGCCCGTTCCTTGGATAGAACCCGAAGACGTAGCAGAGTCTGTACTATTTTTGTGTAGTGACAAGGCCAAATATATAACTGGCAGTCAATATGTCCTCGACGCCGGCCTCTTAACAAGATAAATTTTTAATAGAAAGGGGATAACCGTCTTTCGACGGTTATTTTTTTATAAAATTGTGTGCATATATGACATATAATAGGGTAAAACCCATCCCGGTTCTTCAAGATTCTTATTCCACCGACGCACCCACTCTAGTGTAAGATAACCGTTATAGCCTATTTTTTGCAATCCGGAAACCACCTCTTTTATTGGTAAATCGCCTTTGCCAACAAGCTTATATACTGTTTGTCCGTTTTCTTCAACACTATCTTTGATATGAACATTTTTTATATACTTACCGATGTTAGAAATAGTTTGATCGGCGGTTTCTTTATTATATCTAACAGGATGATTTATATCCCAGAGCGCGCCGATATTATCTTCTTTTATGTCTTGCAAAAAGCTCTTTAATACTGCGGTATCCGAAAAAATTCCGTTGGTTTCCATAATAGGAGTTACTCCCTTGCTCTGTCCATACTTTGCCAATGCTTTATAAACACGTTTTGCCTGATTTATATCGCAATCATCTATTTGAGGATTGCCTGTAGGCATAACCCTAACGAACTTAACTCCAAGTTTTTCGGCCAAATCAATATAGTCTTTGCCCTCCGCAAGCGCCTTCTCTTCTTCACCGTAAGCGCCTAAGCATGCTCCACTTGCTAAACACGAAATCTCTATATTGGCATCCTTAAGGCTCTTTTTTGTTACACCAATCTGCCCATCTAAAAACAGAGCCATATTTGGAGCATATAGCTCTTTCCCTATACCTCTTATTTCTATTCCATTATATCCTAAGTCTTTTGCCGCCGAAAAGATTTCGCGGTAAAAATCCCATTCGGGACAAGCAATTGTAGAAAAGGATAGTTTCATTTAATAATTCCTCCAGTTTTTAGTGTAATTACTTTTTGCTTACGCTGTCTCAATTTCTGCGTCGGCGTTTAGATTATAAAGCTCTACAGCCTCTTCTCTTAGTTTGAACTTTTGTATTTTTCCGCTTGCTGTCACAGGAAAAGCATCCATAAAACGAACATATTTAGGAATCTTGTGGCGAGCCATATTTTTACGGAAAAACTCTTGCACTTCTTCCTCTGTCATTTCTTCGTTTGGCTTAAGTATAATACATGCCATAACTTCCTCTCCATAACGTTTGCTAGGCACTCCTATTACTTGAACGTCACTTACCTTTGGATGAGTATATAAGAATTCTTCCAATTCTTTGGGATAAATATTTTCCCCGCCCCTTATTATCATATCCTTTATTCTGCCAACAACTTTATAGTATCCATCCTTGTCAACGGTGCAAAGGTCACCTGAGTGTAGCCAACCATCTTTGTCAACAGCTTGGGCTGTTGCTTCGGGCATTTTGTAATAGCCCTTCATTATATTATACCCTCTTGCGCAAAATTCTCCCGGCTGGTCGGGGCCTAATGTCTTGCCTGTCTCAGGGTCGACTATTTTACATTCAACTCCCGCAAAAGCCCTTCCAACGGTATTTACTCTATGCTCAATTGTATCGTCTGTAGTTGTCATTGTACAACCTGGAGAAGCTTCAGTTTGGCCAAATACAATTACTATATCGCTCATACCCATTTTTTCAATTACCTGCTCCATAACCTTAATGGGGCAAGGAGAGCCTGCCATAATACCTGTTCTCAAATTAAACTTATACTTATTGAAATCGGGATGTTCGAGAATTGCAATAAACATAGTGGGTACACCGTGAAGCGCGGTACATTTTTCACTTTCTACCGCCTCCATAACCTTTAGCGGATGATAAGTGTCCACCGGTACAAAGCTGGAAGCGTGGGTAAGACATGCCATTATCGCCAATGTAAGTCCGAAGCAATGGAAAAATGGCACCACTATAAGTAGCTTATCATCTTTGGTAAACTTCATAGAACTACCTATGGTGTCGCCGTTATTTATTATGTTAAAATGCGTAAGCATAACTCCTTTTGGAAAGCCCGTTGTTCCCGAAGTGTACAAAATGCTCATAATATCTTCACTAGTGACGCTGTTTGCCACCAAATTATATTCTTCATCAGATACTTCCTCTCCCAAAACCTTAAGATATTGAAAGTTCATCATACCGTCGGGAGTTTTTTCTCCACCAAATATTATATTTTTTAGATATGGAAAACGCGGAGTATCAATATGACCATTACTTGCGGTAGTTTTTAATTCGGGGCATAGCTCGTTGATTATTTCTACATAATCAATGCCCTTAAACCCCTTAGTCATAACCAAAACTTTGGTATCGGATTGGCGCAAAAGGTATTCAAGCTCAAAACTACGGTAGTTAGTGTTAATTGTAACTAGCACACAACCGATATTAGTTGCTGCAAAAAGGGTCAAAAACCATTCGGGCACATTGTTTGCCCAAATCGCAATATGGTCTCCTTTTTTTACTCCAATACGGAGTAGGCCCTTCGCTATAAGCTTGGACTCCTCATAGAGCTCCTTCCATGTGCGGCGGTAGTCTCTGTCAGTGTATTTTACTGCCTCCCTATCAGGGTAATCGCAGCTCAAATC
>CAYIZR010000026.1:0-9588 GCA_964367755.1 uncultured Christensenella sp.
TAGCGAAACTACACCTTATATCGGAGCTAATCCCGCTGGCGGCGGTACTACATTCTACGTAGTAAACTATGCAAGAAAGGCAACTAACATTACCTTCACAGCTAACGTTACCGGCGAGAACTCAGCTAGACTTAGAGTAGCTGTATTTACATCTTCAGGAACTCTTGTTTATACCAACAAATCAATATATTATGGCAAGGTAATGGACCCAGTTGAAGCTGTATTTACCGAAGTTACTGAAGCTCCCGCAGGTTGGTCAGATAACTATGCCAGCTATTCGACTAGCGACACAGAGTTTATTGCAGTTGCTCCCGTAGCTCCCGCATGGCAAGCCAATACATATTGGACATCAGGCGGCGTTTTAACAGAAGATGAGCCAGATGGTTGGACCGGTAACTATATGACTTTCTCCACATCACAGTCCTTGATGGTTCCCGTTGTTGGAGTTGCTCCAGCATTTAGCGCTCAAACAGTATACTCTTACGAAGCCGCTCTTCTCGTACGTTTGATTGCTCCTTCAGATCAAACTTTTGGGATAGTTAACATTCCTACACTAGTTGATTTATCCGATGGTGTTAACGGCGTAGCTCAAGGCTTTGTTGTTAAGGCTTGGTTCGACGGACCTACTCAGGTTGACGCTTACGGCGGAACAGACGCTAACTTTACTTTGACAGCTTCTGCTGCTAACGTTGCATAATTGATTTTACGCAACACACAACTGACAAATTTTGGCAATAGTCTATCAACAATAGCATATTGCCAGACCATCTTAATCTAAATATGCTCCCCCGCTGTAGCAATACGGCGGGGAAAGCAGTTTCGGCTTGAGAATCAAGTATTATACATTATTGAGGGATAATTCTCCGGCTAAAATCAAGGTAAAAAAATTAGGAAAAATCAGATTATGAAGAAGACAAACAAGCTAGCTCACTTTATTACCACAGTGGTATCACTTCTTATGATGCTTGCCGTACTTAGTACAGCTACGTACGCTTGGTATACCGTGGTTAATAGGGCATCAGGTAACAGTATTTCTTTTACCGCCGCAATAAATGAGGGCGGAGGGGACCTTGCTATCGGTTGGAGCATAGCTGACACAACTAGTTTTTCACTTAACTTTGACGAACCTAATAATTCCTTGTATCCTATGATACCCAGGAATATGCCAGCTATTGACACAACACTAATAAATGATTTTGTTATTGGCAATTTTAACAGCAGTAACCAAACTAAGAATACCTTGGAAGAATGGATTTGCTCTGTTGCAGGACAAGATGTCAATCCGCATATTTGTTCAGGGAATAGCGCCGTACAAACTCAGAATCATTTTTACCTAATCAACCGCAACGATACATACGACCTAGAAATCAGCGTAATATATGATATAACCGGCGCTGACTTAGGCAACAAGCTTCGCGTTGCTATGTTCGTTGGAACGACGCCAGGTAACCAAGTATTGAAAGGGATTATGTCCAACAATGAAAATATTCATTATGGTAGCATAGTTCAGGGACAAAAGGTTACTGACATACCCACAATGACAGGTGTATACAAGCCAACTATAGAGATTATTTTCAGTATTCCTAACGGAGAAGCCGTTCTTGTGACCCTGGTCGCATGGCTTGACGGAGTTATTATGACCGACGACGACGCCGAAAAAGATGTTGAGTTCGGCATACGCTTTGATGGTATTGCTATACAGTAGCATACTATAGGTAATATTTTACTCTTTACAAAGAATACAAAATGGTGTATAATTATAAGTCAGAATACACTTTATTATATTTAGGAGCCTTATGAAAAAGATAACACCAAAGCAGAAGAAAATTCTTGACATAGTAGTTACCGTTCTTCAAGTAGCGCTTGTAGTAGTGGCAATTACCATTTCAGCAATAGTTATTGCCAATCCGGTAATAACTACTAACGAGGTTAGCAAAGGTCAAACCAAGCTTCTTCCCGTAAAGACAAATTCAATGGACGGGACAGCAAAAGACAGCTTTGCTGAGGGCGACCTTATTATTGCAAAAAAGCCCAAAGACGCGCTTAGCCTTGAGAAAGGGCAAATAGTTACTTTTGTCGGCACCGTAAACGGCTCGGAAGCTTTGATAACACACAGAATTGTGGAAATTGTTACCGAAGAAGACGGCACAACATTAAGATATTATGTTACGCGCGGAGACAACAACCCCGAGAATATGACTGAAGCGGTTAATCCGAACAAAGTTTTGGCAGTATATTCTTCTCACCTTGACGGAGTAGGTAGCGCTATACTATGGCTGCAAACACCAACCAATTTCTTACTTGTTATCGTACTACCACTTGTTCTGTTGTTTGTTTACAACATAATAATGTTTGTTCGTATGATTATGCAAGCTAAGGTTGATAAGGTCAAAGAAGCGGCCGCAGGTACGGGAAGCGTAGCAGTTGACGAAGAAGAAATTAAGCGTAAAGCTATAGAAGAATATCTTGCCTCACAAAAAAAGGAAGATAGCTCTCCCGACAAAGAATAAACAAGAAAATAAGCGCGTTTTTTAGATGCAATTTGTATGATGGCTATGCCATTATTCTAGTAGCTTGCATAAAAAAACGCGAATTATATATAAAAGCAAAATAATAATGTTGGTAAAACAACATTACAATATATCATAAGGTGGCATTTGGCAAAAAAGAATAAGAAAGTAGAAAGCGTAGAAAATGTGGAGAAAACTCCCATAGAAAGCGTTGGAGCCAAAAAAGGAGCTTCAACCAATAATGCTGACTACAAATACATTATTCAAAACCAAAAAGTTAGAAGAGCAGCTAAGCACAAAAAGGTAATTACTGTTATCGGAGTGTCTTTGCTTATAGTGTTTGCGGGAGTAGGTATCTTTTACGGAGCATATACCGCAGTGGAAATTAACAGCTTTAAGGTGTTTATTGACAGTTCGGGAAGTAAAGTTCTTTCGCTTAGTTCTAAGTCCGACTTCCTATATGGTACCGAACAGCTAGAAATATCAGGCCCCAGCGTTATGGACAATACCACTCTTGCTTCGGGCAAAAACTTAGTGGATACATCGGCTATAGAGGACAGATTGCCTGATATACTTAGTGACGACGGCTTTGACGTAGGTAAAGACGACAGATTTATAGCGGCGACGTTTTACTTAAAAAACGTTACGCCCGATGAGCAAAATTATAATGAGGTGTTGAACTTGCGTTCTTCTACCTTAAATATAGAGTCGGCAGTAAGGGTAATGCTTATAAGAAAAAGGAGCGATTCTGATCAATACGAAGTGGTAGTATATGCCCAATACGACATTGATGAAGACGGTAATACAGTAGAAGTAGAGGTAGTGCCGCTAACTAAGAGCAAATACACACCTTTTTCTCTTACCACAGTTACTAATGACGAGGGTAAGGAAGAGATACAAGTAGAGCATTATGGGACGGAGGCATGGATAGCCGAAGATTTCTTTAGTGAGGAATATATATTTTATAATCAAGGTTTTACTCTTGCACCGCAAGAAATTATTAAGTACGGTATAATAATTTGGCTAGAGGGTTGGGACAAGGATTGTGTAGACGACAAGTTGTCAGGCACTATAAGAATGGATTTTGCCTTCGAGCAAAATAACTAAGATAAGGAGCAGGTATGGTAAACAGATTAAAAAATCGCAGTTTATTTTTTACCACAGTAATGATAGTATTGTTATTGGTGGCTGCTTTGTCAACGGCAACTTTTGCTTGGTTCTCGGCTAATAATATTGTTAACGTGTCATCTATTTCCTTTATGGCTGACTCAAACGAAGGACACGGCGAGCTGGCTATTTCTTGGGATAGGTCGATAGACACAGAATACAGAATTGATTTTGCTCTGCCCTATGAGGACGAAAACAGGCGTCTTTATCCTATGATGCCACTAGTTGTACCAACTAAGGAAGTGACAACATTTTCTCAATTTGCAGTAAGTGGCTACCCCAATATAGGCTCTACTTTGGGAGGAGAGATTTTTAATAACAAATGTTTTACTTACGGAATACAGGGCTCTATCTATGATAGTGAAACCTCTTCTTATTATAATGTCTACCAATACGACGGAGATTTTATCAATCCGTATATTTGTAAGAACAAAAACGATTTGACGCAAAATATTTTTTATGTTATCAACAAAAACACCACCTATGGACAAGACGTAAGCATAGAATATTCAATAACAGGGGGACTAGCAGATAAGCTATGTGTCGCTGTGTTTGTGGGCGGTTATTTTTACGGAATACTTACCAATTCTCCCGGGATACATTACGGAGTGATAAAAAAAGACAATAGGATATCCGAAACAAACGTGGTTTCTAACGTGTGCTATGCATCTGATGAATTGTCTTTTAATATACCAAAGGGCGGATTTGCTGAAGTTCAATTGGTTGCTTGGTATGACGGTGTGACAATAAACAACGTCGATGCCGGAGAGACCGCTACCCTTTCTCTGCTCAGATTTAAGGGTGAGTTCAGTGAGCCGGATTAAAAAGGAAGATAAAATATGAAGTTTGCACAGTTTTTTGCGGAGTTTTTGAAAGTATTTTTCGGTGGGATATTAGGATTATTCTACTCTAACTCAACAATAGGCAACAGAGGCGGCATAGTTGGCGCCCTTCATCAAATGTTCGACTTCCCCGCGTATGTAGAAATATTTAAGCGCTATCAAGCCAACGGAATGTCAACAGGCGAGATGATAGGAGCTATAGCTTGTTTTATTTTGGTCATTGCCGTTTTGTGCGTACTTATTTGGCTGGCTATTTTCTTTGGTAAGAGATTATTTAAGAAGGTTTTTGGTGACAAGGTACTTAATCAAGATTTGGTTGATGAGATAAACACCCTAAAAAAGGAGCTTGTCAAGACCACTAAAGAAAAAGACAGAATATTAGGCTTAAAGATAGCTTATCAAGGCTATGACATAATAGAGGGCGAAGAGGGCGAGGACATTGACGTTAGTACCGCCAAAAAAGAGGGTGAGAGCCGATTCTATAAGCTTACCGAGGTTGATGAGATTT
Organism: uncultured Christensenella sp.; assembly: GCA_964367755.1. GTDB lineage: Bacteria > Bacillota > Clostridia > Christensenellales > DTU072 > CAG-1782. The sequence goes on from CAYIZR010000026.1 coordinate 5,028, forward strand.
ATGAAAATGCCGACTATGTAGAGCCAGTTTATGACACTACAATTACCTTAGAACAGATATGTGACCGCTTCCGTAACTATGCGGCAAATAATCCCGAGCGCCCTTGGCGTAATCTGTTTTATGAGCCAAAAATAATACGACTGTTTTTTGCCAGTATGGCAACTACCCGTCTTATTATCTTGCAAGGTATATCTGGTACAGGTAAAACCTCTCTTCCAGAGTGTTTGGGACACTTTTTGCAGAATCCTACAACGATTGCTTCGGTTCAGCCGTCTTGGCGTGACCGTACCGAGCTTTTTGGGTACTTCAACGAATTTACCAAGAGATTTAACGAGACCGAAGTTTTGCGTGCGATGTACGACGCGACCTACAAAAAAGACGTATACATTACCGTTCTTGACGAAATGAACATAGCCCGTGTTGAGTACTACTTTGCAGAAATGTTATCTATTTTGGAAATGCCGTCCCGTGACCAGTGGGTTATTGACCTTGTACCAAGCGGTTGGCCGAGTGACCCTAAGCACGTTATTAAGGGGCGTTTCCGCCTTCCGGAAAATATGTGGTATGTCGGTACAGCTAATAACGATGACTCGACTTTTGCAATATCCGATAAGGTTTATGACCGTGGTATGCCCATTAGTATTAACAGTAAAGCCGCGCCCTTTGACGCTCCTCTGACCGAAGGAATGCCTATTGATTATACTTATTTGGAAAGTCTTTATAAAAAAGCTCAAGAGGAACACAGGGTTAGCGATGAGAACTTGCAGAAGTTCGAAGATATGGATAATTACGTTATCGAACATTTCCGACTTGCGTTTGGTAACCGTATTGTTAAGCAATTGCGTGAGTTCGTGCCAGTGTACGTTGCTTGCGGAGGTACAGAAATTGACGGACTTGACTATGTTTTGTGTAACAAGATTCTTCGTAAGTTCGAATCGTTGAACTTGGCATATATTCGTGACGAAGTAGACGATTATATTCAATATTTGAGTGACACTTTTGGAGTAGAAAATATGCAGGAGTGTAAGGAATATCTGTTACGACTCAAGAAACTGTTCTAATACATTAAGGATAAATTATGGCGTCTAATAAGATATATGAAGAAATTATTTATCAAATAAATACCTTATTAAAACAAGGTGAGTTATATCCCAAATACATCTCTAATATTATGGGGGGTAAAAATGATTTCAAAATATCTCAAGTTTATACCAAAAAGAACTATTCTGACGAATGGATAGACACTATAGAGGACTGCATTGTTGCTCTTGATACCATTGTTCGTAATCCCAGAAAATTTATTATTATAGAAGAAGACATCGTTGATATCAGTTTGGCAAAGAGTATTTCCGTTGAGAGTGTTAAGCACCTTGCCCAGCATACCAACCTTATTAGTAGCGTTACAAAAGACGGTACTGTACTTCCCTCAAAGATACTCAATACCAACAAGGAAGAGAGCTTTGAGATTTACGAAAACCGTTTTATTTATACACTTTTATTGAAGCTTCGCGATTTTATTGATATTCGTTTTAATGCAATCAAGGACGCCTTGATGCAGTCGGGCGATTTGGGAGTGGAAATTCTTAGTGAATTTAATATTGATAAAAGTAAAGTCCATTACAAAATGGAAAGTAAAGCAAACTTCCCCTTTGAAGCTGTGGTTATGCAAAAATCTACCGGACAGTTATCAAGCGTGGAGAGAATTTCTCGTATCAATTTGATTATTAGCGACTTCTTAAGCAGTACTTTTGCTAGAGAAATGAGAAGTTGCGCCTTGGTTCGTCCCCCTATTACCCGTACTAATGTTATTTTGAAAGACCCTAACTTCAAAAAAGCTCTAGTTTTGTGGCAATATATCGAAACCAGCGAAAAAATGGATTTCAAGATTGATACCGTTACCGAAACTACCGAACTTAATCCTGTTCTTAGCGAGCGTTATCGCAATGTAATATTCCTAAACACCGTGCTGTTGCAAAGTATAGCCAATACTCGAGAAGCAGGAGAGAGTTTAGAGACAGCTTTTGAAAAACAGCGTACCGAGGCTGACGAATACGTTACCAAAAACATCGATGATTTTGTTCCCGATGATTTTCCATTGCTCAAAATGGAAATCAAAGAAATCCGCAATATTTATCGCAAGTTTGCTGATGCAAAGACGGTAAGTCCTGCCGATATGAGCAAAATGAATATGGCTATCGACAGGGTTTTGCGCCAGTACAGAATCAATAAAGCTAAAGAAGATAGTATCACTCAACAAAGGCTAATTGCCAAACAAATGGAAGAGGAAGAGATAGCTAAGAAGCTAGCGTTGCGTGAAGAGCGTGATTTGGCAAGGAAAAAGAGGCAGGAAGAAGCGCGCCAGAGGTTAGAACTAAGAAGAGTTGCCGCAGTGCAGGAAGAAGAAATTGCCCGTCTTAAGGAAGAGGCAAAGAAGCAAGAGGAACAGCGCAAGTTAGAAGAAGCCAAACTCGAGGAAATTGCGAGGATTAGACAGGAAGAGAAAGTAAGACTGGAGGAGGAAATAAAGGCCTCTCAAGAGTATATAGAAAAGACTTCGCTAAAGATTGCCGAGCAGGAAGAAATGCTTAAGGAAATGCGCGAGGAATACGCAAAAAGCAAGACCGATTTGCAAGAAAAGCAAAACATGCTGGAGGAGTCCAAGCAAAAGAGGCTTGATAGTATTGCGCAACTAAAAAAAGACAAGAAATCCGCTCAGCATAGGGCGGGGATAAATAGAAGGCAAATAGAAAAGCAAGAAGAAGAATTGCAGATTCTTAAGTATATGCAAGAAAGGATTAGCGCAAAAATTAAGCAGACGGCTTTGGCTTATTGGGAGAGTGAGAGAGCATTAAGCGCACGGTTAAAATTTGACCAGGATATAAGCAAGCTTACTATGGTAGACAAAATGGAGTTTAGCCCCATTATTGCGACTAACGCTCAAAAGAAAAAGCAACTAGAGCTTTATGAAAAGTTACTTGCAAAAACTATTGCGGCAAAGCATATAGATACAGTACAAACTGCATTGGCTAATATGGAAGTAAAATGTTCGGAAGAAGAACTGAACTTAAAGATACTAAAAGCCGCCGAGGAATTTAAGAAAATGGCAAAAAAAATTAAAATAAAAAAGGGAAGTAAAAACGATAAGAGAGGCAAGTAATGTCAAAAGCTTGTAAAAAGTCCGACAATGCTGTTAAAAAAAATCCCAAAAAAGTTCTAAATAGAATATCTTCATTAGTTATGGGCGCATTATTTATTTTGGTAATGATAGCCCTTTTTTCCCTTGTGGTGCAATCGATAGGAGGAAAAAAGCCCAGTGTTTTTGGGTACCGTATATATTTTGTCCTAACTGACAGTATGGAGCCAACGCTTAACGTAAAAGACATTATGATAAGCGAAGTATTCAGCAGTCCTCAAGAAGCGCAAGACAATATTAAGGCAGGTGACATAATTACTTTTACTGCTGAATATGGTATGCAGCAGGGTATGACAATCACCCACCGCGTTGTTGAGGAAGCGCACTTTGACGAAAATTATAACAGATATGTATTTACAACCAAAGGTGACAACGAAAAAGCCAGTGTTGACCCCGCCGTTCCCGTGGAAAATGTTCAAGCGATTTTAGTAAAAAAGTCAAATATTTTGACTCGCATATACAAATTTTATACAAGCACAATAGGTATATTATCTATACTTATAGTACCATTAGTATTTATTATGGGAACCCTAATTTGCCGTTTGGTGGTAATTATAAAAAAGCCTGCTAATGAAGATGACAGCAATAAAACAGACCAAGAAAGGATAGAGGAAATTAAGAAAAGAGCGGTAGAAGAGTTTGTTTTGGAGGAAAGAAAAAAAGAGATTGCGCAAAAAGCAATTAAAGAATATATAGAGAACCAAAAAAACAAGGGGGAGTAAAATTATGAATAGGGCTAGAATATTTTTCAGGATAAGTGACATTGCAAATAAGTTTCGTAGAAATTACCGACGTTATCCTAATGTTACCGTAGTAAGGAATGTACCTTATAGCGATGTAAATAAAAAGTACAACAAGGCAGATTTGTTGTTTGTAGAAAGTAGTGACAACAAGAAAATGCCGGTTTTACTTAATATTCACGGCGGAGGCTTTGTTGCAGGAGATAAGGGACTGAGAATAGGTATTTCTCGTATGTTTGCCGATAATGGTTGGTTTGTGTATAACATAAACTATCGTCTTAGCCACAAGTTTTCGGCGCCAAATGGAACAATGGACGTTATTAACGCTATAAACTTTTTGCCTTCGCTAGAAAAGAAATATAATTTAGATTTGGATAAAATCGTTTTAACAGGTGATTCGGCAGGCGGGTATTTGGTGGCAAATGCTATGTCCTCTATTGCGGACATTCATGTGCAAGAAGCCTTAAGCTTGCCTGAGTGCAAACTAAAAATAAGGGCGCTAATGCTTTTCTGTGGCATATATAATTTTGAGGATACGCTCTCAAAGAAAGCTCCCTTTGGGCTTATAAGGGCGCTTGGGAGTTCTATAATGGGCTTTGATATTGAGGATAAAGAAAAATATAATAGC
>CAYIZR010000027.1:0-9585 GCA_964367755.1 uncultured Christensenella sp.
GCTTAATCTTATTTTTTCTCTTAATTTCAAAAAGCTCGTCAACGGAATCTTTTTTGTGCTGATATTTTAATAAGTCCTCCAAGTTTGAAGCATCCTTAAGCCAAGCATCGCCTATTTTATCGGTTATAAAATTAGCTAACAAGGGATTGGCTTCCCCAACCCAGCGACGATGTGTTATCCCATTAGTTACATTGGTAAACTTATCGGGAGCAACCTTATAGTAATCGGCAAAAACGCTATTTTTTAAGATATTGCTATGTAACATAGAAACACCGTTAATAGTGTGGGATGCCGCCATGCATAGATTAGCCATTTTTACTATTCCATCGCTCATAATTGCATTAGCTGCTATCTTATCCCATTGATTAGGATATACCTTCCAAAGCTCGGCGCAATATCTCTGATTTATTTCATTTACTATTTGGAAAATACGGGGTAGCAATGAATTAAACAGGTCTTGCGGCCATGTTTCTAAAGCTTCCTGCATTACGGTATGATTGGTATAAGATACCGTTTCATTAATTATCTTCCACGCATCGTCCCAGTTATAACCGTATTGATCAAGCAAAATACGCATAAGCTCGGGTATACAAAGAGTAGGATGAGTATCGTTGATATGAATAGCCACCTTTTGCCCTAAATTATCCAGAGACTCGTTATATTTGAGATGTTTTTTTAGTATGCTTTGGATTGACGCGCTAACAAAGAAATATTGCTGGCGCAAGCGTAGTGACTTGCCCTCGTAGTGGTTATCCGCAGGATATAATACCTTGCTTATAGCTTCTGCCATAGCCTTAGCTTCTATAGCCTTAACATATTCTCCACGACTAAAAAGTGTCATATCAAAACCCATGGGCGCCTTGGCACTCCAAAGCCTTAATGTATTAACAGCTTCGCTATCATAACCACTGACGTTCATATCGTAAGGAACGGCAAGTATTATGGTGGCATTCTTTTGAGTTACGGTAAGCTTATTATCTATCCAGGTTTCTTCTAAGGTTCCGCCGAATTTTACTTCGCAAGTATCATCTTCTCTAGGATTAAACCAAACATCGCCTTGATTTAACCAATCATCGGGCAATTCCATCTGCCAACCATCTACGATTCTCTGTTTGAATATACCATAATCGTACCTTATACTAAAGCCACCTGCTGCATAATCACAACTGGTAAGACTATCCATATAAGCCGCCGCAAGACGTCCTAATCCGCCATTCCCTAACCCTGCATCGGGCTCTATTTCCATAAGGGATGAGATATCAAAACCCAATTTGGATACTGCTTTTGTTGCTTCCTGCAAAATACCCATATTAAAAAGATGATTACGTAGCGACCTGCCTAGCAAAAATTCCATAGACATATAGTATATTTGCTTTCTTCCGCTACCACGTACCTTTTTCTTAAATTCTAATCTCTTTTGTGTTAAAATATCCTTTACAACAAGGCATACCGCCCTGTACATTATTTGTTGACTCGCATCTTCAACCTTGATTCCGAACATCCTGGCTAATTTTTGCTCAATCAGCTCTTGAAACTCCATACTGCTTACCATCAATTACTCCTTAGTTTTGTATTTATAAATTTTTATAAAGCTTAACGTATTCTTTTGCCGACGCCTTCCAACTATAGTCGGCTGTCATAGCATTATTTACGCATGCGCTCCATTCTTCCTTATTGTAGTATGTCTTTACCGCTCTTCTTATTGCATCAAGCATATCATAGGCGTTGTAACTCTTAAATGTAAAACCGCGTCCGCTTAGCTCCACAGGATTAAAGGGTATTACGGTATCTTTTAGCCCGCCTGTCTCTCTTACAATAGGTATGCTACCATAACGCATAGCTATCATTTGACTTAATCCACACGGCTCAAACTTACTTGGCATCAAAAACATATCGCTGCCGGCATAAATCTTGCTTGCTATATCTTGCGAAAAGTTGATAATAACAGCTAACTTGTTGGCATATCTATGAGCAAGTTCGGTTAGAGCTGTCTCGTATTTCCAATCGCCAGTGCCCAATATTACCATTTGTATATCAAAGGATAGTATCTCTTCAATAACTTCCATAATCAAGTCCATACCTTTTTGGTTGGTAAGCCTTGTTACCATACCAATAAGGGGCATATTCAAAGCAGGCAAATTAACTAGCTCTTGCAAACCCTTTTTATTAGGCGCCTTTCTGGCAATAGATTTTACCGAATATTTTGCAAACAAAGCAGTATCCTTCAACGGATCATAAAGCTTAGTATCTATGCCATTAATTATACCACATATCTTGTAGCTTCTCTTACTGAGAATATTTTCCAAACCGTATGCAAAATAAGGGTGCAGAATCTCTTGAGCATAAGTTTTGGATACTGTAGTAACAGCATTGGCGCCCTCAATACCCGCTTTTAGCATATTTGCGCAATTATTATATTCCACAATACTTGCCTTGGCTGCCGGTATCCCAAAAACGTCACTTATACAGCTTCTGTCCATATTGCCCTGGAACTCAATATTGTGTATAGTAAGAACGGTTTTTATATCGGAATAACCTTCCTCGCTACGATAAAAAGAATCTAGCATAACAGGCAAAAGCGCCGTTTGCCAGTCGTTACAATGAATTACATCAGGATAAAAGTCTATCAAAGGAATAATTTCCAGCACAGCTTTACTAAAAAAAGCAAATCTTTCTCCATCATCATAGTGGCCGTATACTCCCCCTCTTCTAAAGTAGTACTCATTATCAATAAAATAATATGTTACTCCTTCATAATTGTATGTAAACACTCCGGCATATTGTTGTCTCCAACCCAAGGTTACTACCTTAGAACCTAGAAACTGCATTGTTTGTCTGAAAGTACAGCTTATGCTCTCATATAAAGGCATAATTACTCTTATATCTTGTTTTTCTTTGCTTAGCGCTTGAGGTAGAGCCGCGCTGACGTCACCTAATCCACCAGTTCTCAAAAAAGGACCTGCCTCGCTTGTAGTAAACAATATTTTCATTTTTGTACCTCCTATCATAGATTCTTACAGCAATTGCTGCTTATACTTTTTTACCTTTTACAATTACTATCGGGTAGGTAATAAAGCCCGAAATGTTTCTGTTGTCGGTTATGGTAACATCCTTGTCGGTAATGGCGTATTGCAGAGAAGAATTTTTACCCACAATACCGTTTTCCATTACAATAGAATTTTTTACCACTGCGCCTTCTTCTATTCTTACGTTACGGAAAAGAATAGAGTTTTCTACCGTGCCGTTTATTACGCAACCGTCGGCAAGAAGAGAATTCGTTACCTTTGCCCCTTCCTGATATACCGTAGGCACGCTGTCTTTTACCTTTGTATAAATTTTGCTATCTCCCTCAAACAAAGCATCTCTAGTTTCAAAATTAAGCAAGTTCATACTCTCGGCATAATAGGTCTTTACGTCATCTATTATGGCTGCATAGCTGTCTACTTTATAAGAATATACACCCTCTTCTTCCACAAGCTTAAACAAAATATCTTTCTCAAAATCAACCAGTCCACGCGCATAAGCTTTTTGAACAAGCTCAATTAGTAATTCTTTGCCAACTATGTATGCATTTAGAGAAATAAGCTTTTCTTCGGTGCCGGCAAACTCGGTTTCGTAAATATCTGTTACCTTATCATCGGTATCTGTTTCCAAAACTATTCTTCTAGAAGTTGTGGTATAACCGTTATGGCTAAGCACAGTAATTTTGGCTTTCTTTTCTATATGCGCCTTAAAAAATGCCGAAATATCGATATTCATTGCTATGTTGCAATTGCTAATAACTACATATTCTTCCTTTGCCCGAGTCAAAAAACTCATAATGCTATAAATTGCCTCAATTTTTCCTTTATAAACATCACGGGTAGAATTATATACAAAAGGAGGGAATACGCTTATTCCGCCGTTTTTCCTGTTCAAATCCCAATCTCTTCCTTGTCTAATATGATCCATAAGGGATTGATAATTGCTCCTTGTAACTATTCCTATTTGGGTAACTCCACAATTAACAAGATTACTCAAAGTAAAGTCAATCAGTCTATATCTTCCACCGAAAGGAAGGGAGGCGGTAGTTCTGTGAAGCGTTAGTTCATTAAGCTTGCTTTCATTGCCCGAGGCAAAAAGAATACTCATCATATTGTTCATTATTTGTTTCCTCCTTTCATTTCGCCTTCTTTAACCACACTGTTTCTTTCCAATACAACTTTGGGTCCGACAACGGCTATGTTCCATTCTCCGTTAACAGGAGCTTTTTGCGGCGCTCCCACAACACAATTCTCGCCAATTTCTGAGCCCCAACCTATTATGGAATGGCTTATTCTAACATTGGGCCCGATAATTGTATTTGGCATAATTATGCTGTCCTTTATTTCAGCGTCCTTACTTATGGTTGAGCCGTGATATATAATAGAATTATTAACTTTACCGTCTATGTCGCAACCTTCGCTAATAATAGAATTGCTAATGCTTGCATTGCTTCCCACAAAATGGGGTGGCTCTGCGGCATTTCTTGCATATATTTTCCAGCCTCTTTCATTAAGTTTAAGTCCGGATTCGGGATTGAGAATATCCATATTTGCTTCCCAAAGAGAACTTATTGTTCCCACATCCTTCCAGTATCCATTAAACTCATAAGCGAACAAACTTTGTTTGTCCTCAAGCATCATAGGAATAATGTTTTTGCCAAAATCGTTGCTAGAACCCTTTTCTCCTTCGTCTCTAATCAAATAATCGCGTAACTTTTCCCAAGTGAAGATATAAATACCCATACTTGCCTTAGTCGACTTTGGTCTTTTGGGCTTTTCTTCAAACTCTATTATTTGATTGTCCTCTTTGGTGTTCATAATCCCAAAGCGTGACGCTTCTTCTATATTTACATTGAGTACAGCTATAGTGCAATCTGCATTTTTTTCTTTATGCTCTCTTAGCATATCCGAATAATCCATCTTATAAATATGGTCTCCGGATAGTATCAAAACATATTCGGGATTATAACGGTCGATAAAGTTGATATTTTGATAAATGGCGTTCGCTGTACCTTTATACCATTCTCCCGACTTACCTTTTTGATAAGGAGGTAAAACAAAAGCCCCTCCGTTTAGTCTGTCCAAATCCCATGGTTGACCATTACCAATATACTGGTTAAGCTCAAAGGGTTGATATTGAGTCAAAACACCAATGGTATCGATGCCAGAGTTGATTGTATTGGAGATAGGAAAGTCAATAATACGATATTTCCCTCCAAACGGAACTGCAGGTTTTGCTACTTCCTCCGTTAAAACGCCCAACCGAGTGCCTTGACCGCCTGCAAGCAACATAGCTACACATTCTTTTCTTGTACTTAACATCTTCTCTCTCCTTATTTCTTATTTTCCTTGATTCAGAATTATTTTTCCCACTTGGGATTTTCTACTTTTGACCCCGTGAGGTCTTTGCTTTGCCCAATTCCTTTTCAAATCTTACAAATATTGCTGAATTACCTTTTATGTCTAATTGTATACTTTGTTCATATCCGTGCATTGGCTCGCTAACTGATTCTCTTAACATCCCCGCAGGAACTACGCCTCCGTACTTTTCGCTCTCACTGTTAAACGCCTCTAAATAAACACCTGGCTTTGACACACCAATTTTGTAATCTGACCTTTCCTTAGAAGAAAAATTAATTGCGGCAATTATACTATTACCTTGCTTATCAAATCTTTCAAATACAATAACATTTTGAACTTTGTCGTCTACGACTATCCAACGGAAACCGTCAGAAACTCCGTCCATATCGTAAAGAGGCTTGTTTTTCAAGTAAAAACGATTGAGGTCTTTGACAAAGTTATGTAAATTCTTATGCGCAGGATAGTCGAGCAAAAACCAATCCAACTCTTTTTTGTAATCCCATTCTATAAACTGCCCGAATTCATTCCCCATAAAATTAAGTTTTTTGCCGGGATGCGCCATTTGATAACAAAGAAGCGCCTTTAGTCCGCCAAACTTTTCGTCATAACTACCAGGCACTTTGCCAATAAGGCTGGCCTTTCCGTGAACAACCTCATCGTGCGAAAAAGGTAATACATAGTTCTCTGAAAAAGCGTAAGTTATCGAAAAAGTAAGTTTATCGTGAGAGCCTTTCCTGAAGAAAGGGTCTATTTTTATGTAATCTAAGGTGTCGTTCATCCAACCCATATTCCATTTGTAATTAAATCCAAGTCCACCAATTTGAGGAGGCATTGTTACCATAGGGAAAGCCGTGGATTCTTCGGCAATCATAACAACTCCGCTGTGGCGAGTCAAAATAGCTTTATTTAAGGTCTGCAAAAAGTAAATAGCTTCTAAATTGTACTCTCCGCCCTGTTCATTAGGACGCCATTCTCCGTTGGTTCTGTCATAATTTAGGTACAACATACTTGCCACCGCATCAAGCCTCATACCGTCAATATGATATTTTGTTATCCAAAAATCAACGGCGCTAATTAGATAGCTTCTTACCTGTGGCTTGTTATAATCAAATACTCTGGTTCCCCAAGTTTTGTGCTCTTGCTTATAAATATCGCTGTACTCATAAAGACAGGTGCCGTCAAACTCGTAAAGGCCAAAAGCATCTTTGGGGAAATGACTAAGAACAAAGTCCATAATAACCCCTATACCCTCACTGTGACATCTATCTACAAAATTCATAAAATCGTGAGGCGTACCGTACCTTGACGTAGGAGCAAAAAGCCCTGTTGTCTGATAACCCCAACTTCCTTCAAAAGGATGTTCGGTAATTGGCATAAGCTCAATATGTGTATAGCCCATTTCCTTTACATAAGGAATCAATGTGTCCGCCATAACTTTGTAAGAATAACGGTTACCGTCGGAAAAAATTCTCCAAGAGCCCAAATGTACCTCATATATATTCATAGGTGAGTTAGATGAGCTAAAAGAGTTTCTTTTATCTATATATGCTTTGTCACTCCAATTATAATCTCCGATGTCATAAATCTTGCTTCCGTCTGAAGGAGCGGTCTCACAGTGATTTGCGTATGGATCGGCTTTTAATCTTATATTATGGTCTGCGCCCTCTATACTATATTTATAAATGTCATAACGCTTAACATTTTTTACATATACTTCCCAAATTCCACTTCCGCCTAGTGGAGTCATAACATCCACCGTTCTATCCCAAGAATTAAAATCTCCCACAACCGATACACTCTTTGCATTAGGCGCCCATACTCTAAAACGACAAGTTTTTTTGTTGTTTTTTTGGACGAATGCAGAACCCAACAACTTATACGCCTCAAAATTTGTGCCCTCGTTAAATAGGTAAACGGGATAGTCATAAGTGTTTTTTATCATTTTTTACTCCTTTTCTTCCTGCAAAGCAACAAACCTTCCAGCGCTTAGCTCAATTAGTTTTGCCAATTTTTTTTCAAATTTGGCCAAGTCATACTCTATCCCGAAACAAGCGCTTCCACTTCCTGACATCCCGTATAAAAAGCCGACCGTATCTAGCGCTTCTAAGGCGCTAACTATATCTTTGTTCAATTTACATGCCGCCCGCTCAAGCGCGTTTGACAATTTGACCTTATTTTCGAAGGGATTGTCGATAAACTTCTCGATTTCTCCGTTTTCTCCTCCTATTTGGTCGTAAAGATGATAACATTTGCCAGTGTCAACACCCTTACTTGGGAGCAAAACTACCTTGTAGATTTTAGGTAAATTTATACTCTGTACTTTCTCGCCTATTCCTCTAACCCTGCAATCGCCACCTTTGTACATATAAGGCACATCGCTGCCTACTTCCAATAGCAAATCGTTATCTATTTTTGGCAGGCCATATAGCTGTTCAATCGCCCTGGCCACTCCCGCGGCATCTGTCGAAGAACCTCCCATACCGCTTTTTTGGGGTATGTTCTTTTCGATAAATATATCCACTCCGCCCAAATCATACCGCTTGGTAATCATTTCGGCAGCCTTTATAGCAGTGTCATTTTCAAACCTTAAATCCTTTTGACTATAACTTACGGTAATTTTTTTGTCGCTACGTTTCTCGGCAAATATAATATCATACAAATTGAAAGGTACGAACACCCCGTCAATAAGGTGCATATTATTTATTTTTCCGACAATGTTCAACATTAAGTTTAGTTTTGCAGCGCTCTTGATTTTTACCATTTTATTCCTACTCATATTAATTATAACCGCACTAGCATATTAGGTCAATTACTTTACGGCTTTTACAAATCATTATTTTATGGAGTCGATAAAATCAAACACACTCTTTTCCAGTTCTTCTCCAAAACTATTACCACAACCAAAATGGTCACAATCACTTATTATTACTACATTAGTATCCTCTACGCTATTGCCCAGCAGCGCGCTATATAATTGTACCGTACCATCTCCCTGATAACTATGCTCAACGGTAGAAATATTTCCGCTAGTAATATTAACTACATTTTCCGTCTTATAATCATTTCCTGCGTAATAAATGGTATTAACCAGAGTTGAAGCGTGAACTTTTTTTCCATTGCTCTCCACCAAAAAGCTATCCCAGTACTCTTCTAGTTCTGCTACTGCCTTCCTTAAACTACCGTCGCTTTTCTTTGCCCAATCTCTTGATGAGTAAAACTCAATAAGCTCTTCCCTTGTAGTGATAGAAACACCGTCTACCTTCAAAAAAGAACTTTCTACTTGAGGAGTAGAAACAAGCTCTATCATGGGAAGCAGTTGAAAAACAGTAGTTAGATTGGCAGCGAGAGGCAAAAACTGGTCTTCGGCAATATCTAGCATAGAACCGCTTACTATGTCAGGCAAATTGCCAATGATATCATAAATCATCTCTTCCAATGTATCCAAAAGAGTCAACGCCATAATAGAACCGTAGTAAGGAGCTGCAAGGGAAATATGCCCTATTACCTTATCGCGGTTAGCTTGACTTCTGGCAAAATAATTAGTGGCAACAAGATTGCCCATACTATGCGATGCTATAATTACTTTTTCATACTTTTTGTCATTGATAAAATTTTCCAATTTCTCTGCTGAGTTGCGGTTGTCCAAACGCCAGTCATAATTAAATACTATTACGTCATATTCGCTAGAGTATCGATTATTTAGGTCTTCATAAATATCTCTATAAGCTTGCAACGCGCCATATTTTTGATTGCCTTCATAATCCATAGTTGCAGGAACTATGTGCGGATAAATAGGATTACCGTCCTCATCACAATGCAACTTTTTTATTATGCTGTTGTCACTCTTGTTGATAATTTGGCTTAATATGCTGTCTTCTCCTCCTTGCATAGCTTGCAAGGCAAGGCTAAAAATCATTTTGGTAGAAACGTCCGGGTCAAAAAAATCTCCCAACACATAATCTGTTTGAAAGGGTGCCCAAATAGGCTGACCGGTCTTATTATCAAGCAAACCGCTGGCAATGATGCCAGGAAGAATAATTATGGCTTTTTTCTCATCTAAAGCTATAGGTAAAGCAACTAATAGACTGAGCATAATAACTGCAATAATAATGACTGCCACTATAATTGCGATGGACTTTTTTGAATAACCGCGCATATAATACTCCCAAAATAATGATATAGACTCTATATACTATAATAT
>CAYIZR010000028.1:0-9453 GCA_964367755.1 uncultured Christensenella sp.
ATTTATAGATGAGGTATATATTTTGAGTTTTAACTATACGGCACTGTTTGACATTTTGTGCGTTAAAAGTCCGTGTATCTATAGCAATGTTCACGGCAAAATTTGTCAAAAAAAATGTGACGGTAATTGTAATTCAAGTATAATTTTTGGAATTGACGATTTTATCATTCAATCGCGAAATATCAAGGATGAATTAAAATTGTTAAGCGAAACAGATGATGAGTTAAGATTGTTTAGCAAAACCTATAGAAGAATGATAAATGCAAGTACACCTCAAAGCGTTTTGCCATCAAAAGATAGTGTAACGATTAAGTTTTACGGGCACTCGCTAAGTGAGGCGGACTATTCCTATTTTCAAAGTATTTTTGACTATTATAGCCTTTATGGCAACAGAAATGTAGACATAATATTTTATAATTCAAAAGGACATGAACAGATTGACGAAATATATCGGTTAGTTAATACCTATGGAAAAACGCTTATAAACAAAGAACAAGGTAAAAATTTAATGCATAAATTGCTTTTGGAAAATAGAATAAAAATTGTGGAAATATCATTGAAAGAAGAAGACCCATTACAGTTTAATATAAAAAATTAACCGCACTTTTTCACTATTCACCATTACTTTTTACTTCCAAAAAGCGACTATATATGTGAAAAGCGAATAGTTAAGAGTGAAGAGGTAATAAGTAAAATCGACAAGTTTAATGCAACTTGTCGATTTTTGGTGGAGATAAGGGGATTCGAACCCCTGGCCTATGCATTGCGAACGCATCGCTCTACCAACTGAGCCATATCCCCACGGTGATGGAATAAATATTACACCTCTTTATAGTTAGTGTCAATTATTTTGTTGAAAGTTCATTTTACGCTGTTAAAAAATGCGAGGACATCCTCATAAACTTCTTGTCTATTGATTTCGTTAAGAACTTCGTGTCTGCCACCGTCATAGAGCTTTATTTCCACACGCTTTACGCCTGAATTTTTGTATAGGTCGTATAGGTTTTTGGCTTTTTTGCCATAACCGCCAATAGGGTCGTCGGTTCCGCAGAATATTCCTATGGGCGTATCTTTGTTTAATTTGTCGAGATTAGCTTTTTTGTTGACGCTATAAAGGTTACGCATCAGGTAGTAATCAAAGTTTATGCTCATATTTATTCCGCACATAGGGTCGTCAATAAACTCTTGACGTTTTTGTTTATCGCGGGTTAGCCATTGACTTTTTCCCTTATCGCCTTTATACCTGCCGTTAAAAAGTAAATCGCTTAGTTTGTTAACAATAGATGGGCGGTAGTTTCTAAATAATAACTCAATTGGTCTAAGAGCTATTGCGCCTGCTAGAGCAAGACTTGGGTTAAAATACGCCGTGCCAAGCAAGGCTACGGCTTTAACAGTAGTGTTTGAGGACAAAAAACCTTGTCCTAAAAAGCTACCGTAGCTGTGACCAAGGAAAAAAATAGGTAATTTATAGGTTTTTTTTAAGTAGTTGAATATTTCTACCAAATCAGAAAGTGATTTTTGGAAGATGTTTCCTTTATGTCGTCCGCGGTTTTTGTCGCTTTCGGTGCGTCCGTGCGCGCGGTGGTCGTCGGCAAATACTATATAGCCTTTGGCGTTTAGATAGCGGGCAAATTCGGCATATCTTAGACCGTATTCACTCATTCCGTGTGATATTTGTACTATTCCTACAGGAGATGCAACCTTTTCCCAAAGAGAGCCAACTATTTCTACCTGATCTTTCATTTTTAATCTTACTTCTTTCATATTTACCTCTAACATATCAAAATTTTATAAAGTCGCTTGCGCCGTGTTTGCAGATGGGACAAATAAAGTCATCGGGCAAGGTGTCGCTTATGTGCTCGTATCCGCATATCAAACATCGGTACCCGTGCTGGTTTGTAGCATTTGGCTTGGGCTTTATATATTTTTGGTAATAAGAGTAAGTAACGGACGGTTCTTCATTTAGGACAATGGCATCTTCAAGCGTCGCCTTAAACAAAGTATGGGTACCCATATCATATGTTTCGGTTGTCTTACATAGCATAATGGAGTTTACGTATTGTGTAATACAGTAAATACCGTTGTCGGCTTTGGCATAGTAAGGAGAAGAGATAAACTTATCATAATTGCGGCCGGTATAAAAGCCGAAGTTTTGGAAAACCGAAAAAGGAACCTTCTCGGTTAAAGTAGAAATATTAAACTTTTTGGAACTAATTATCATATCGTGAGTATAACTTTCTTTATTAACTCCGATAAGCAGGGAAATAGGGTTAGAAGTTATTTGCATAACGGTGTTTATTATACAGCCATTTTGTTTGCCTTCGTCGGTGGAAGTTAATATGTAAAGTCCGTATCCAATATTAAATAATGCTTTTTTATCCATAGAATAACCTCCTAACGCTATATACATTATATAGTAATTATCAACTTACCGCAACAAATTTTTTAACAAGGCCGCCCTCTTTGATATTCCTATGGCGATTAAATTGCATAACTAAAGAAAATATTATATAATTTGTTCATAGGCATCTTTATAAAAAATGTAAAAAAACAAAAATATACGTTGAGAGGTAAAAATGTACAATAAAGATATGTATGCTCTGGGGAGCAAGCGCTCTGTTATAAGGGAATTGTTCGAGTATGGCAAAAAGTTAGCCGCGGAAAAGGGAAGTGAAAAGGTCTATGATTTTTCACTGGGCAATCCTAACGTTCCCGCGCCCAATAAGGTTAAAGAGACTATTTTGGAGTTAATGAATTTAAGCGATAGTACAGGAGTTCACGGATACACTTCAGCGCAAGGCGATTTTGGAGTAAGAAGCGCAGTTTGTGATAATATCAATGAGAGGTTTAACGCAGGATTGAATCCTGACAGCATATATATGACGGCAGGAGCTGCCGCCTCTTTATGTATTACCCTCAAGGCACTATGTTCAAGTGACGATGACGAGTTTATTACTTTTGCCCCATTTTTTCCTGAATATAGCGTGTTTGCTAGAGCGGCAGGCGGAACCTTAAGAGTTGTACCTGTTAACGAAGAAGACTTTGCAATAAACTTCTATGAACTAAACAAAATATTAAGCCCTAAAACAAAAGCAATAATAATGAACTCACCAAACAACCCATCTGGCGTTGTTTATTCCGAAAAGGCAATATTGTCGTTAAGTGATATTTTGAGAATCAAAAGTATGGAGTATGGGCACCCAATATATCTTATCTCTGACGAACCGTATAGGGAGATAGTATATAACGAAGTAAAAGTGCCTTTTATTATGAACTATTATGATAACTCGGTAGTATGCTATTCTTATAGCAAGGCGTTATCTTTGCCTGGAGAAAGAATAGGCTATATCGCGGTATCTCCAAAGATGGAAGAAGAGAGAGAAATTTATTTATCTATTTGCGGAGCAGGAAGGGCATTAGGATATGTATGCGCGCCAAGTATGTTCCAATTTGTGGTAAAAAATTGTATAGGAATGACCTCGGATATAAATTTATATAAGCGAAATAGGGATTTAATATTTGACACACTTACCGAGTACGGTTACAAGTGCATACGCCCCGACGGAGCTTTTTATTTGTTTATTAAGGCCCTCGAAGAGGACGCGACAATGTTTTGTGACAGAGCCAAGAAGCTGGGACTTTTGTTGGTGCCAGGCGATGATTTTGGCGCAAAAGGTTATGTAAGAATAGCATATTGTGTAAACTACGATATGATATTAAGGAGCTTGCCAGCTTTCAAAAAACTAGCGGAAAGTTACAAAGTATAAGTATTTGTTTGGTAAAAATAAGCGTCTTTGCTGGGCAGGGGCGTTTTTTTATTGCATTTTGCACATCAATATAGTAATATATAGTTATATTTTATAAATAATCGAGGTATTTATGTTAGATTTACGTTTTGTCTGTGACAATATTGATTTGGTAAAGGAAAAGCTTACCAAAAGAAACAATCAACTTGACCTTACAGAGGTAGCTGTTTTGGCCGAACAGCGCCGTGCCAACATTAGAAAAGTTGAAAGTCTTAAGGCCGAAAAGAACCAATTTAGCGCAAAAATCGCTCAAATGAAAAGGAATAAAGAGGATTGCGATGATTTGATTGCCGAAATGAAGGGCGCTGGAGAAGAGATAAAGGTTTTGGATGCCAGACTAGCCGAAATAGAGGCAAAATTGTTGGAACTTATGTACAATATTCCTAATATGGTTGATGATAGCGTGCCATATGGAAAGGATGATAAAGATAATGTTGAGCAAAGACGGTTTTTAGAGCCAACAAAGTTTGATTTTCTTCCGCTTGCCCATTGGGATATTGGAGAAAATATGAAGATTTTTAATACTCAACAAGCCTCTAAGATTACCGGAGCCCGCTTTACCGTTTATCATGGAATGGGCGCAAGGTTAGAGCGAGCGGTAATAAATTTTATGTTAGATACTCATACTTTACGAGGCTATGGCGAAGTTTTGCCTCCTTTTATGGTTAACAAGGATAGTATGTTAGGGACAGGACAGCTGCCTAAGTTTGAAGAGGATATGTACGCAGTAAAAAATACAGATTTTTATCTAGTGCCGACAGCGGAAGTCCCGGTAACTAATTTGCACAGAAATGATATATTGTCGCTAGAGGAGTTGCCCATTAAGTATTGCGCCTATACCGCGTGTTTTAGAGGGGAGGCAGGCAGCGCAGGAAGAGATACAAGGGGACTTATTCGTCAACATCAGTTTAATAAAGTTGAGTTAGTTAAGTTTTCTCATCCCGACAAGAGTTTTGAGGAGCTAGAGTCGCTAACAAGAGATGCCGAATATATTTTGCAACAGCTAAAGCTTCCTTATCGTGTGGTTTGTTTATGCAGTGGCGATGTGGGCTTTTCTTCTTGTAAAACTTATGACTTAGAGGTATGGATGCCCTCTTACGAAAGGTACGTAGAGATATCTTCTTGCAGTAATTTTGTAGATTTTCAGGCTCGCAGAGCCAATATAAAATTCCGTGACGAAAACGGAAAAGCAAAGCTTGTTCATACACTAAACGGCAGTGGACTTGCCGTGGGAAGAACAGTAGCCGCTATTTTGGAAAACTATCAGAACGCAGACGGAACCGTCAATGTGCCTGATGTTTTGCAAAAATATATGGGCGTAAGCGTCATAAAATAGTATGAAAAAGAAGGCAAAGAAAAACGAGGGGTGCATTTCCGGGCTTTTTATAGGCTCAATTTTGCGTTCTTTTACCGAATTTATGTTTTTCGTATTGCGTATTTTGGCGAAAATTCTCATAATTTTCGGCTTATGGGTGCCTGCTGTTTACGCGGCTTTTGGCGCGGCCTTGTACTTTGCCTTTTCTTTTAATCCTTTTGATTTTTCTCTTTACAGCACTATTTATCTTTCGGGCGCGGTGGCTTGCGTTATTTGCAGTTTGATAATTTCAGTAAAAAACTTGATAGTAACTCCTGCAAAATCGGTATATAAAGGATACAAGCACCCCATTTGGGAAAAGAAAGAAGAAGAAATAAGCGCTGAGGAAAGTATGTTAAAAAATCGGTGGGAAACATATAACCAAACCAAAAAAGAGTCTGAGTTAAACCCCCCGCAGATAGAACCTTTCAAAGAAAAGAAAGAGTTTCCTACCCCGGAATATTTATTACCAAATGATGATTTCAAGCAAAAAACAAAGAAGGAGAGTGAAAAGGCGAGAATAACTCTTTTCCCTGACTGGCTACCGAAAAAAACCGAGGAAAAAAAGACAGTAATGGTTAGCGAGCCTCCTAGTGAAAAGCCCGAAGTATATTTCAGCAAACTTGAGCCTGAGCTTCTTGTTCACGAGTACAGCGACCGCTATGAGTTATATCGTTTGGAAGGAAACAAAAAAATTCCTGTAAGGATAGAGTATAAATGACCATTAGTAAGAATGCTATTAACAAAAAGAACCGAATTTGGGAGTTGGATTTTTTCCGAGGCCTAGCGATTTTGCTTGTTTTGGTAGATCATACAATGTTTGATTTTAGCTATGTTTATGTTAGTTGGGCTAATTCTGGCATAGCTTTTTTGGAGGCCCTAAATCGTTATGGCAATCTTTATATGAATAGCGAAATCAGATTTTTTTGGCGCCCAGCTTTTCTTTTTATTTTCTTTTGCACCAGTGGACTAAGCACAGCTTTTTCCCGTGACAATTTTTTTCGAGGAATTAAGTTAGCATGCGTGGCTATATTTGTTAGTATAGCAACTTATGCTGCTACTAAAGTTACCGGAGAGAGCTTTTTTATTTTGTTTGGAGTGTTACATTGTTTGGCGGTAATAATACTTTTTTATAGTTTGATTAGCAAGTTAATTACTGTTTTTTCCCGTTTGATATATAAGGGCATAAAAAGGGAATATAATGAAAAAATTGTTAGGTACGTTGCATCGGCTATTTATTTAATTTTGGCAGGTGTGTTTTTATACATAAATAACAAATATAACGTCTCATTTAATGAAGTTAGTAGTAGTTTTATAACGGTAGAAACCGATTCAAAAATTTTGGGAATGTTCTTTTTTGTAAAAAACTGGTGGACAGCAGATTACTTTCCTATTTTCCCCTTTATTTCATTTTTCTTTTTCGGGGCGGCGCTTACCCAAATTCTTTATCCAAATAAAAAGTCCCTTTTGCCTGCTCTAGATGGCAAATGGAACAAGTTCTTTACTGTGCCAGGCAGATACTCATTGATAATTTACCTATCAGGGCAAATTGTATCGCTGTTTATTTGCTCTATGTTGTCATTAATTTTTTTGGGCAGTATCAAATAAATTATACAAACAATTCTTTGTTCTTTTTAATCTTTGTTTTGATAGCGTGGAGAGTATTATCCACTTTTTTTGAGGTCATTTTTACCATGTCGGCAATTTCCGAATAGGTGTAACCTTCCAAATAGTATTTCAAAACTTGCATTTGCGGGGGTGAAAAAAGAGTATTTAACTTTTTATAAAAGGAGTCAACACCCTCTTTGTCAATAAAGCTATGTATGGGGTCAACAATATATTCGGGGGGTACGTTGTCATCTAGTGACGACAAGCTAACTGCATCGTTTAGATACTTGTGTTTTTCTCTTGAAGATGAGCGAATTGCATCTTTAATTTGTGAGCCTATACACATAGATAGAAAGGCTGTTAAACTTTCGTTTTTGGAAGGATTAAAATCCCTTATCGCCTTAAAAATCCCCATCAAACCTTCTTGGAGCAGGTCATCATAGCCACCGCTTACCAAAAAGTATTTGCGCGCCTTGCTTCGAGCTAACCACATATATTTGTAAATAAGGGCTTCCATACTTACCGTAT
This sequence comes from uncultured Christensenella sp., assembly GCA_964367755.1. GTDB lineage: Bacteria > Bacillota > Clostridia > Christensenellales > DTU072 > CAG-1782. Next base: position 7,297 of record CAYIZR010000028.1, read on the forward strand.
CCCCGTTTTGGGCTTTTTTTATAAGTTCTAGCTCGGCTGAGTCTATCATTTTTCTCCTTACAGTTTGGATACCTTTATTCCTTCTCTTGTGTCGGCGATATTGTAGCCTAGTTCGTTTATTTTTTCTCGTATAAGGTCTGCCTGAGCAAAATCTTTGTTTTTCTTTGCTTCCTGTCGCGCCGTAATCAAAGCGGCAACTTCTTTGGGATAATCTATGTTTTCTTCCTCAATTTTTTGTTCTTTTACTTTGTCGAGCGATAATCCTAATACTTTGTCAAAATCAAGGCTTAAATTATAAATATCCACCGATTTTTCTTCTTTTAGCATAGAAAACAGGATTCCTAATGCCAATGGTATATTCAAATCGTCATCAATTGCGTTAATAAACTGTTTTTTATAATTTTCAAGCATAATTTTATCTGTTTGAGTTGAGCTTATTTTGTGCTGATATAGCGTTTGATTGAGTCTTTCTCTACTTACCTTAGCGGCGGATAGCCCTTCAAAAGTGAAGTTTAGTTTTTTGCGGTAGTGCGCGTTCATACAAAAGAAGCGGAAATCCAGAGAAGAGTAGCCTTTTTCTTCAAGTTGAGTAATGGTATATACATTGCCAAGAGATTTGCTCATTTTGCCGCCGTCAACCAACATAAACTCCCCGTGTAGCCAGTAATTTACCGATTTTTCATTAGTTAGCGCCTCGTTTTGGGCAATTTCATTTTCGTGGTGAATTGGTATATGGTCAACTCCGCCCGAGTGTATGTCAAAACGCTTTCCTAAATATTTTTGACTCATTGCGCTGCATTCTATGTGCCAACCAGGGTATCCCATACCCCAAGGGCTTTGCCATTGCATAATATGGTTTGGGTCGGCTTTTTTCCAAAGCGCAAAGTCGGCAGGATGATGTTTTTCGCTATTTACTTCCACCCTGGCTCCGGCAATTTGGTCATCGAGTTTGGCGCCACTCAAACAACCGTAGCGAGGAAACTTAGAAATATCGAAATAAATGCCGTCCGAAGTTTCGTACCCGAAGCCACCTTTTTCTAAATCTACAACGCAACCTATCATTTCTTTGATATGTTCGGTAGCTTTAGCTATTATTTCGGGCTTGCCTATATTTAACTTTGCCAAATCATCAAAAAATATTTTGGTATAGTATTCGGCAATCTCGGCAGGAGATTTTTTTTGCTCACGGCTGGCTTTTGCCATTTTATCTTCGCCGTCGTCGCTATCATAAGTAAGGTGTCCAACGTCAGTTATGTTAAGAACGCCCTTTATTTTGTAACCGTTGTATTTGAGAACGCGCCTAATTAAATCCATAAATACATAAGTTCTTAGGTTGCCTATATGGGCAAAATTATATACGGTAGGTCCGCAAGAATACATACTTACGAACTTATCGCTTATGGGAACAAACTCCTCTTTTTGTCTTGAGAGAGTATTATAAAATTTTAACATATGATATGTTTCTCCTAATCGTTTTCCTCTGAATTAATATCCTGCGCTATTGTGTAGTGGCAAGAATGAATATCTAATTTGTCTTCTATTGCAAGTAGTCTGTGAGAAATCCTTTGGAATTCTTCTAATACAGGGTCGGGCAATTTTTGGTCTAAATCTTTATATTTTTCCCCGCGCATACGAACCACTCTTCCCGGTACGCCTACAACTGTAGAGTGAGGAGGAACATCCTTTAGAACCACGCTCCCTGCTCCTATCTTGCTGCCCTTGCCGATAACTACCGGTCCTAGCACTTTGGCTCCCGCGCTAACCATAACGTCGTCTTCTAGCGTTGGGTGACGTTTGCCGATGTCTTTACCCGTTCCACCTAAGGTAACACCTTGGTAAAGAGTTACGTTATCGCCTATCTCGGTGGTTTCGCCAATGACTAGGCCAACTCCGTGGTCGATAAAAACTCCCTTTCCTATTGTTGCTCCCGGGTGGATATCAATACCTGTTTTTTTGCGCGCATGCGCCGAGATAAGACGGGCAATAAAAGTATGCTTGCGCACATAAAACCAATGCGCCCTTCGATAGGCGCATAAGGCGCGGAAGCCTCCATAGGTTAGAAAGATTTCCAGTTTATTTTTTGCGGCTGGGTCTTTTTCCATCGCCGCATTCAAATCAGCTTTTATATTTTTAAACATTTTCTTCTTCTTATTATAT
>CAYIZR010000029.1:0-9438 GCA_964367755.1 uncultured Christensenella sp.
CTAATTATTTGGATTTAGTGCCATAAAATCCCTTAGATTGTAGTTTAATTCTTGCCTAATGTCTATAATAATGCTATAATTATTCAAGTTATTATTATTAGGAGCATAGGCGAATATGTTGGACAAAATAAAATATATTTCTGATGTCGTGCAAGAAAAACTATCTCTTGTAGCCGACACTTCGGAATTAAATGATTTGAAAGTAAAATTTCTTGGAAAAAATGGAGAAATAACCGCTCTTTTGAAAGGCTTAAGGGAATTAAGTCCTCAAGATAGACCTGTTATGGGCAATCATATAAATAAACTTCGTCAAGAAGTGGAAGCTAAGTTTTCCGAAAAAGAAAAAATTCTTTCGGAAAAAGAGAAGAAAGCTAAATTAAAAGCTGAAGAAATAGATATAACACTTTCTAAGCCGGAACTTTTAGTTGGTGGCTTGCATCCTCTAACATTAGCGAAAAATGAAATTGTTAATGCCTTCATTGGTATGGGCTTTGAGGTTAAAGAGGGGCCGGAAGTGGAGTTGGATTTTTATAACTTCGAACAATTAAATCTTCCTAAGGATCACCCTGCAAGAGATGCCCAAGATACCTTTTATATTACCGACAATATTTTGCTTAGGACACAAACTTCTCCAGTTCAAGCGCGAACTATGGAAAAAGAGAAACCTCCTATAAGGATTATTTGCCCAGGCAAAGTATATCGCTCTGATGATGACGCTACACATTCTCCTATGTTTCAACAAATAGAGGGGCTTGTAGTTGACAAAAATATAAATATATGCGATTTGAAAGGCTGTTTAGATGATTTTGCCAAAACATTTTTTGGCGCCGACACAAAAACACGTCTTCGCCCCTCGTTTTTCCCTTTTACCGAACCCAGTGTAGAAATAGATGTTAGTTGCTTTATGTGTAAAGGCAAAGGCTGTCGCCTCTGCAAAGGCACAGGCTGGATAGAAGTTTTGGGAGCGGGGATTGTTAATCCCATTGTACTTAAAAACTGCGGAATTGACCCCTCTGTTTATTCAGGATTTGCTTTCGGAATAGGTATAGAACGTTGCGCAATGTTAAAATACGGCATACCCGATATGCGCATTTTGTTTGAAAATGACGTGCGTTATCTCAAACAATACAGATAAGAGGAGGCAATAACGATGAAAGTACCTTATAGTTGGCTAAAAGACTTTGTCGATATAACAATTTCTCCTAATGAGCTTGGAGAAAAGCTAGTTTCGGCAGGTTTTGAAATAGAAGAAGTAATATATATGCGTGATGCTATAAAAAATGTTTTTACAGGCAATATTTTGAGCATAGAAAATCACAATAATAGCGACCACCTTAGTGTGTGTAGTATTGATGTTGGTAAAGATAAACCTTTACAGATAGTTACCGGCGCTAAAAATATAAATGCAGGGGACATTGTGCCCGTAGCCCTTGATAATTCGCAGCTTTCTAACGGAAAAAAGATATTTGCAGGGGAATTGCGTGGGGTTATTAGCGAAGGTATGCTTTGTTCGGGTGGAGAACTGGATTTAACTGAAGATGATTTTGTTGGAGCCGGTGTAAACGGAATTTGGATTATGCCTAAAGATACCGCTATCGGAATTGACATAAATGATTATATTGGAAACAACGAAGTTGTATTAGATGTTGCAATAACTGCCAACAGACCTGACTGTAATAGTATTTTTGGGATAGCAAGAGAAGTTGCTGCGGTACTTAAGTTGCCCTTAAGACAACCTGATTTTCACTACGAAGAAAATAAGGAAAGTATAAATAATTTTGTAAGAATAGAAAACCATAATTTCTCCCTTTGTCCACGTTATTTAGGCAAGGCGCTTAAAAATATTAAGTTAGAAAAATCACCAAAAATTATTCGCGATAGACTCCGCGCCGTTGGAATAAGGGCAATAAATAATTATGTAGACGTAACTAATTATGTTCTTATAGAAATTGGCCAGCCTATGCACGCTTTTGATTTGGACACCTTAGGTGGCAAAAAGATAGTAATTAGGAACGCAAATGATGGAGAAAAAATAGTAGCATTGGACGACAAACAATATGCTCTACAAGCCCAAATGCTAGCTATTTGTGACGAAAGCAAGCCAGTTGCTATAGCCGGAGTTATGGGCGGAGCAGAATGTTCAATAAGCGACAACACCAAAACAGTGGTGCTAGAAAGCGCAAGGTTTGCTCGTGACAGCGTAAGGCATACTTCAAGAGAACTTAACCTCCATAGCGATTCTTCTGCAAGGTTTGAAAAGGGTATGGATTTTTATTCTCAAGAGGCAGGGCTAAACCGCGCTTTGGCATTGTTTTATAAGTATAACTGGGGAGAAATCGTTGGGGGCAAGATAGATTTAATTCAAGAAAAACCTACTAATCATTATATAACTTATAATTATCAAGAAATAAACAAAATAATTGGAGTTGATATAGATAAAAAAGCTATTATAAATATTCTTAGTAGTCTTACTTTAGAGACCACCGCAAAAGGCGACAAGCTAACTACTTTTATTCCCGATTACCGCGAGGATATTTGCGGAGTTAATGACCTTACCGAAGAAGTTATTAGAATATACGGCTATGATGTAGTTGTCCCTAGGCTAATTAGTAACAAAAGAGGCGGCAAAACCGATGTTCAGCTAAGAATGGACAAGTTAAAAAGTATTATGACCGGCAAGGGAGCGTTTGAAATATATTCTTACTCTTTTGTTCCGCCAAAAGCTTTTGATATGCTAAATCTTAATGAAAATGACGAGCTACGCAAGGCAATTACTTTGAAAAACCCTCTTAGCGTAGATATTAGCGTTATGCGCACAACACTTAGTTATAGTATGTTAAAAGTTATATCAAATAACTATGCGAGAGGTAATAAAAACTTTCGACTATTCGAAATAGCTAATGTATATCAGCCCAAAAAACTTCCGCTAGAAGTTCTACCTTATGAACATACAATGTTATCTATTGGATTATTTGGTGATGAAGACTTTTATAAGTTAAAGTCAATAGTGGAAGATATACTTAACGTTTTTGGCATAAAGGTGCATTATCAAAGAGCAGATTTCAGTTTTCTTCATCCAGGTCGCTGCGCATCTATTATTTGCGAAGATAATACCAATATTGGTTATATAGGCGAAGTTCATGTTGACGTTGCTAATAACTTTGATGTTGACAAAAAGATGTATATAGCAGAAATTGACGCCGATTATATAGTAAATAACGGTATAGATATCAAGCCTTATAAAGCGGTTAGCAAATATCAAGCTGTGGAAAGAGATTTAGCTTTACTTTCGCCTCTTGATATGCCTGCCCAAACACTTCTTGATAATATTTCTAAGGCGTGTTCTAATATTTTGGAAAGCGCCGACGTCTTTGACGTTTATACGGGAGGACAAGTGCCTAAGGACAAAAAAAGCGTGGCGATTAAGCTAGTATTTAGGGATTATGAAAAAACCCTAAAAGATTCCGACGTCAACGCTGAGATTGAAAATGTCCTCAGCGCGCTAGAAAAAATTTATGTCTTTTTACGATAATATCGGAAAAATAAAATACTCGGACAAGCATTCTACTTTCGACAGTACCCAGATTAGTTACACAAACTGGCGAAAGTTGGGAGAGCTTGCTCCGATTTATTATCCCGAATATTATAGAATGGAAATTCTTTCCCCATGTTCTTCAGATTCATATAAAACAGCTGTATATAACGGCGCTGATGCAGTATATTTCGGATATAAGGAATTTAATGCCAGAGCTAATGGAGACAACTTCGACAATATTAAAGAAATTGTCGATTTTTGCCATTTATTTAGTGTAAAAGCTTATCTAGCACTCAATATTTCTTTTAAGTCAAACGAGTTAGAAAGAGTAAAGGAAATTATTATTGAGGCAGAAAATGCTTTAATAGATGCTTTTATCATTTCCGATTTGGCACTTCTTCCCATTATAAAAAAATTATCTAGAGCAGAAGTTCACGCAAGTACGCAAATGGGCGCGCATAACCACAAAAGCGTTGAATATCTTGTTAACTTAGGCTTTGATAGGGTGGTTTTGGCAAGAGAAGCTACTTTTGAAGAAATCCAAGGGATCAAAAATAAAAAATTGCCTATTGCTTTGGAGGTGTTCTGTCACGGCGCGCTTTGTGTGGCATTTTCAGGCGCTTGCCTTTTGTCTTCTATGCTAACCGGTAATAGTGGCAACAGGGGTAGGTGTAATCAGTTATGCCGCAACTACTATCGGTGTTTTCTTGACGGAAAACAAGTAAATGAGGGGTATTTGTTGAGCGCAAAGGATATTTGCACGGTAGATAGCATACCAAAATTATATGATATGCAAGTTGACTCCTTAAAAATTGAAGGCAGACTACGCCGAAGCGAGTACGTTGCCGCAACCGCCGCTTGTTATTGCAAATTAAAAACAGGTGATGTATGCGAGTTAGAAGATTATGACAAATTAAAAAAGTTGTTTAACCGTGGTAATTTTACAAACGGATATTTTGACAATAACAACATAATATATCCCTATATTGCTTCGAATATTGGTTTGAATTGCGGTAAAATAAAAAAAATTCTTTCAAAAAAACTTGTTTTGGCCGAAACAAAATTTGCCATAAATAAAGACGATGGCTTTAAGATAATAAGAAACAACAAAGAAATATGCGGAGCAGTGGCAACGGGAGAGTATAAGGATAACGGTTATGTGCTTTTTCTTAATACCGATGCCTATCCGCAAATAAATGATGAATTGCATATAACTACCGATACCGAACTAAATAAATCGCTGCTAATTGTTAGAAAAAAACTTACTATCGAAGTAGCAATTAGTATGGTGCCTCAAGAAAATTTGCGAGTAATTACGCACTGTAAAGACGTATATGTGGAATTTAATGAGGAAAAATTAAGTTATTCTGATGCTCTTACCACCGACAAAAACGATATAAAGGCTCAGTTTGCGAAAACTAAGGATACTGATTTTGAAATAAAATTAGTATATGCCAATATTGGCAGGGTATATCTAACTAAAGCAAGACTAAATCAATTACGCAGAAAAATTATAGAAAAAATAACTTTTGCTTTGATAAATAATTATAAAAGGCGTATCCCAAAAAAATATTTGCCTATCAAAGATACGTATTCCAGATTAGAGGGTGATTTTGCAGAGGTGGCTCAAATTAAACAATTGAGCGAGTTTTTGAAAAATAATGTTAAGAATATTGTTTTTTCTCCTGATGAATTTAATTTGGAAAAATGCAAAAAGTTTTACAAGGTTGCAAAAAGTAGCGATAACTTAGTTTTTTTGAAACCGCCACTTTTTATACCGCACAATAGTTTAGATTATATAGCGGATTTGATAAATATCTTTGACGGAGTTGTGGCAAACAACCTTACAATTTTACAAATAGCTAAAGATTTAGGTAAATATGTCGTTGCCGGCTATAATCTAAATATAACAAACGACAAAAATTTACTTATAAAAAGCACCCATCAATATATCGTTTCGGTGGAGCTTAACGCCAAAGAAATACGCATAATGCCTAAAGGCCTTATATATGTATATGGACATTTACCGCTAATGTATCTTAATCATTGTCCGCGAAAGCTCGCCAAAGAAAAATGCGGCGATTGTGGAAAAAAGCTTGTATATAAGGATGCAAAAGGCGAATATCCAATTACTACTATAAAAATAGGCGCATATTGTCAACACATATTAAAAAATGGAGTTTTGACAAACGTAGGCAACGAGTCAAAAAAACATGAACGATATTTTGATTTTTGCGATTCTAGTAAAGAAGAAATTGATAAAGTGTTGTATAATTATATCAACAATATAAATACCGAAAACCTGGACTGTAATAAGCTCCATTTTAGTAGAGGTGTAAAATAATGCGAAACAAAACCTTAAAAGCATTGGAATATGACAAAATACTGCAAAAAGTAGCTATCTTTGCTTGTTCTTCAAGTGCAAAAGCACTTATTGAAGAAATACGCCCAATGCAAGATATTGATAAAATAACTAATAGCTTGCAAGAAGTTGAAGAAGCTGACAAGATTCTTTTTGAACACGCAATCAATCCTGCGCTTAATTTTGACGATATTACCACCGCGCTAGAACGCGCAAACGTACTTAGTATGCTTACCATGGGTGAACTTTTGCGCGTGGAAAGAGTACTGCGTATTTCACGTACTTTGCAATCTCAAATTCTGAAAGTTCCCGACGATAATATCAAAATTTTGAAGGGACTTGCTAAATCGATTTATATAAATAAGCAACTGGAAGATGATATAAGCAAAGCTATTATTTCTGATAGCGAGATTAGCGATAACGCTTCTCCCGAACTAAAAAATATACGAGCAAAAATTAGAAAAATTAGTGACAATATCAGGGCAAAGCTAGTTTCTTATGTAAATTCTGCCGCATATTCAAAATATATTCAAGATAACATAATAACGGTAAGAAACGACCGCTACGTGGTACCGCTTAAGGCGGAATATAAGGGAATGATTCCCGGGCTTATTCACGACCAGAGCGCTTCGGGCGCAACATTATTTGTTGAACCAATGGCTATTGTGGAATATAACAACGACTTAAAAACTTGTATGCTTGATGAAGGGGCAGAAATAGAAAGAATTTTGCGTGAATTTACCTTCAGAATTAGCAGCGAAGTAGGCTTAATTAAATATACCTTTGCTTTAATATCGAGATTAGATGTTATTTTTGCCAAAGCACACTTCGCCAGCAGCATAAAAGCTGTCAAGCCTATATTTAACAATAACGGCTATATAAACATACAAAACGGTAGACATCCGCTAATTGATAAGGACAAAGTAATAAGTAATTCTGTGCATTTGGGCAAGGACTTTAATTTGTTGCTTATTACCGGTCCCAATACAGGTGGCAAGACTGTTTGTCTTAAACTAGTTGGGCTAATTGAGCTTATGGGTATGAGCGGATTGTTTGTGCCTGCCCTTTATGCCGAACTTGCTTGTTTTGACAATGTTTTTTCGGACATAGGAGACGAACAGAGTATAGAGCAGAACCTTTCTACATTTAGTTCACATATGAAAAACGCAGTAAATATTATTTCCGAGCTAACGCCAAACACATTGGTGTTATTCGACGAACTTGGAGCTGGAACCGATCCAACAGAGGGAGCAAGTTTGGCGCTAAGTATATCCGAATATCTCTTACAAATGAAAGCTAAGGCAATTATCACTACCCATTACAACGAGCTTAAAGAATTTGCCGTGGTAACTGATGGCGTGCAAAATGCCTCTATGGACTTTGACCCGAATACCTATTCGCCAACTTATCATTTGATGATTGGCGCGCCGGGAGCTAGTAATGCGCTTTTAATTGCCGAAAAACTTGGGTTAAAAAAGGAGATAATAGAAAAAGCAAGGCAGGGTATTAGTAGTCAAAAATTTGAATTCGAAAATGTATTGCTTTCTTTAGAAAAAGCAAGAAAAGAAGCCGATAATAACCTAATAGAAACCGAAAAACTAAAGCAAGAGAGTATTAGAGAGCTAAAAAAGACAGAAAATGAGCGTGAAAAACTTTTTGCGCAAAGAGAAAGGCTCAATCAATCGGTAAAAAAGGAAATGAAAAGGCTTGTAGAAGAAGCTATGGTTGAAGCTAATGAGATTGTCGAAGAACTTCGCGAGCTACTTTATAATCCTGACGAAGGTACTATTTTTAAGGCGCAAAAATTAAGAAAGGGACTAAAAAAATACGTTATAAATGAAGAAAACGAGTTTCAAGGCTTTGGAGAAGAGCTAAGCGGAGAAATAATTGTTGGTGACTGGGTTTTGGTAAAGAGCCTAAATTCCGAAGGGGAGGTTGTCAGCGTCAATCCGATAAAAAAAGAAGCAAAAATTAAGCTAGGTAAAATGCTTACTAACGTTAAGCTTGATAACCTGCAACGCCTAAAACGGAAAGAAAAAGTAAAGGTAGAAAAAAAGTCTAATACCAAAATGGAACTTTTCCGTGAGCAAGTTTCTTCGGAAATTAACTTAATAGGCAAAAACAGTGATGAAGCTTTGTATTTGCTTGAAGAATATTTAGATAAGTGTCTGAGGGTTCATTTGCACGAAATACGTATAATTCACGGTTACGGCGAGGGGATATTGCGCAAAGTCGTGCAAAACTTTCTGCGAGGACGTAAAGAAATAGAGAGTTATCGTGACGGAGCTTTCGATGAGGGCGGAAAAGGAGTTACTTATGCAGTATTTAAGTAATTATTCCTTAGAATGCTTTGTAGCAACTTACAAAAAAAGAGGTTACTTTTTGAACAATCTATCGATGATTTTCAAAATATTTGCCGTTCTTTCCCTAATTGCTTTGTTTTTTAGCTGGTATTTCTTAATATTGACATTTTCACTATGGGTGTGTGGAATAATAATAAACTATTACAAAAATAGTCTTTTTTTTACCTATAAGTATTCTATATTCGAAGATAATTTAGAAATAACTAAGGAAGATCTTCGCAATAAAAAAGAAGTTTTAGTAAATATTAACCTAACTGACATAATTTGTTGCAATATAATTACAGAAATACCAGAAAATATCAAAGCTTACTTTTGTCAAAACACCGAAAATGGATTTTTGGTAAACGTTACAACCGAAAAAGACGATTTTGTGATGTTATCTGACGAATATATGTATAGTTTACTTTGCAGAAAAGAGTCCAGAGGAGAAAAAATAAATGATATATCTTGATAACGCAGGCACAACGCGTGTTTTAGGCGAGATAGCCGAAACCTACAAATATTTTCTAACCGAGGAGTATTATAATCCCTCGGCGCCATACCATCAAGCTTTGGAACTTAGTAAAGCGATTACTAACGCAAAAGAAAATATACTTAGACTAATCAAAGGAAATGGCAACATTATATTTACTTCCAGCGGAACCGAAAGCGACAATTTGGCGCTTTTTGGCACTAAAAAACCTAATGGATGCCGAATAATTGTGTCCAATAGCGAACATTCGGCAATTTATAATACAGCTCTTGAGCTAAAACAACGCGGATATGACGTAGTTTTTACCGAAGCAGATAAATTTGGAAGGGTAGATATAGAACAGTTCCAAAAAAATATGAATAAAGACACATATCTTGTGTCAATAATGCACGTAAATAATGAAACAGGCGCTATTAACGACATAAAAAAGCTGTGCGAAATAGCTAAAAAAATAAATCCTAAGGTTATTTTTCATAGTGACGGAGTTCAAGCCCTTGGTAAAATAAAAGTGTCGGTATCTGATATAGGCTTAGACCTGTATAGTTTTAGCGGTCACAAAATTCACGCGCCCAAAGGAGTAGGCGGATTATTTGTAAAAAGCAACATAAATCTAAAACCAATGCTTTTTGGCGGTGGGCAAGAAAATAATTTGCGCTCATCAACAGAAAATGTTGCAGGAATAATGTGCCTTACCCAAGCCTTACAG
>CAYIZR010000030.1:0-9399 GCA_964367755.1 uncultured Christensenella sp.
ATGATATAGAGGGATATTTATTAGAAATAAGCTATTTAGAAGATGGCAAAGAATTTGGCTCTGAAAAATTTGTTTTAGAAGCTATTGCGCCAAGCGCATCCAAAGTAATTACGCTTAATATCCCTAATTGCGAGGGTGAGCTTACCTGTGTTTGTCAGTTAAAAACAGGCAAGAATTTTGCAGTAATTAAGAAAGGTCATATTATTGCGGTCGAGCAGTTTGTGTTAAAAGAAAAACTTTTGACAGCCCCAAAAATTGAGGGCGGCGGTAGCTTTATACAAAATGATTGGGAAATCACTGTTACCGTAGATGATATGCAAGTAGTATTCGATAAAGCAACGGGAGCTCTCAGCAGTATTTCCCGAAAGGAAAGAGAACGCTTAAAATCACCTCTTATTCCTAATTTTTACCGCGCAGCTATCGATAATGACCGTTTTGCGCAGGTTAATTTAAGTATTGTAAAAAAGATTATGGGAGTATATAGATACCGCGATGCAATGAAAAAAATGCGTCCCAAAAATATAAATGTTTATGATACTGACGGCGTTATTAGCATTGTTACCGATTGGAGTATCCCCGGCATAAAAAAATTGTGCACCGAATACAAAATAGGCAAAGGGGAAATTGACTTTTATATGACGGTACTTCCCAAAAAGCCTCTTATTAGATACGGCTTTATCTTTGGCACTAGAGAAAGCATTAAGGATATGAGTTTTTATGCCAAAGGCCCTCACGAAAACCATTGTGACAGGAACACTTCGGCTGTCTTGAAATACTATGAAGGAGTAGCGGAAGATTTTAATCACGAATATTTGTTCCCCCAAGAAAACGGCAACCATACCGAGGCGCGATATTTAGACTTAGGTAATGATAGTAGCGGTTTGCTGATTTTGGCGGAAGAAAAACCTTTTGAATTCGGAGTGTTGCCTTACACCACCGAAAAGCTTGATAATGCCAAGCATTTGCATGAGCTTGTTAAAGATAAACACTATACCGTCACAATTGACGGCAAGCAAAGGGGAGTTGGGGGAGATATACCTGCTCTTGCTTGCTTGAAAAAACAATACAAAATACTGCCGAAAAGAGCGCATACGCTTAATTTTCGAATGATTGTAAAATAAGAAGGATAAAAATGAGAGGGTTAGTTTTGGAAGGCGGAGGCGCGAAAGGAGCCTTTCATATAGGAGCAGTTAAAGCTTTATATGATTATGGATATACCTTTGACGGAGTTTCCGGGACGTCAATAGGCGCCATTAACGGCGCGATTATTGCCCAAGAAGGTGGTTATCAAACGCTATACAATTTATGGTCAACCATAACTCCAAGCGATTTTACTGATTTTGACGATATGATGGTTGCCAAAATGCAAAATAAGGAATATGACAAAGAAACTATAATATATTGGATGAAGCAATCGGTAAAAATATTAAAGAATGTAGGTGTACCCACCGACAAGATTGTACCTTTCCTAAAACGATACATAGATGAAAATAAATTAAGAAATTCTCCAATAGACTATGCTTTGGTTACCTACTCAGTCTCCGATAAAAAGCCAATGGAACTTTATAAAGAAGATATACCATATGGTAAGTTACACGACTATATTTTTGCTAGCGCATACTATCCTGCTTTTCGACTAAACAGGTTAAATGGCAAATTTTTTGTGGATGGTGGGGTTTGCGATAACTTACCGCTAAATACTTTGGCAAGAAAGGGTTATGACGAGCTTTTTGCCATAAGAACGATGAGCCGTATGCCACACAGTATATTAGCAGATAAGTCAGTCAAAGTAGTTTATATATGTCCGTCGGAGGACTTAGGCGGCACAACCGAGCTGAAAGCGAAACAAATTAACAATAACATAAAACTAGGTTACTATGATGCTTTGCGATATATTAAAGGTTATTTAGGGAATAAATATTACATAGTAGACGACAATTTTACCAACTGCGAAAAGATACTTCTTAACTTGCAACAAGACGCATATGACAACATTAAAGAACTTTTAGAGTTGGATATGCAACTAGACAACCAAGCGGTAGTAACCGCGATTTTTGCATATTTTAAGAGCTTGTATCTAATACATACCGATAGCCGAATTGATTCGTTTATTTATTTTCTGGAAAGCTACGCAAAACTATACGGTGTGGAAAAATTCAAAATTTATACCATAGAAGAATTTTATAAACAAGTAAGAAACAAATATTTATCTCACAATATTGAGATAAAGGACACCAAAAAGAAGCATTTTATCAATCAAAAAACCAAACAACAACTAATTTTTCACGAAATTATGAGATTAAAGGGAGAAATACATGAAGAAACAGAACTTAATTAAAAAACTCGCAAAAAGATGGTTTATTGACGCTTTTACCGGTATGGCGCAAGGACTATTCGTAACACTTATTGCCGGTACAATAATCAAAACCATAGGGCAACTTGTTGGAGACAACAGCATTGGAAGAATACTTATTCTTACCGGCAACGTTGCCTCTATTCTTATGGGAGCGGGTATTGGGGCAGGTATAGCTAGTCACCTTAAGGCAAACAAGTTAGTTATTTTTGCCACTATTGTGGCAGGCTTTATTGGAGCGTTTTCCTCGCAGTTTTTGGGAAGTAATTTTTCTGGTGGGCAGATGTCCGACATAACGGTTATATTAACAAAGGGCTTACCTGGTAACCCTATCGGCGCTTATGTTACCGCCTTGCTGGTTTGTGAGGTCGGCAATCTCATTGCAGGCAAGACAAAGCTTGATATTTTGCTTGTGCCACTTACCTGTATGTTACTTGCTATATTAGGAGCTTATATATCCTACCCGTTTATTTGGCTTATTACCAAACTTGGGCAAGGCATAGCTTACGCCACTGCAATTACTCCTTTCTTTATGGGTATAATTATTGCTGTTGTTATGGGTACACTTTTGACAATGCCTACATCCAGCGCCGCAATATGGGTAGCTGTCGCCACAACAAGCACTTCAGATGCTATGCTTATAGCAGGGGGCGCCGCTGTAGTAGGATGCGCTTGCCAAATGGTTGGTTTTGCTGTGATGAGCTTTAAGGAAAACAGATGGGGCGGTTTAATTAGTCAAGGATTAGGTACGAGTATGCTACAGATACCTAACATTATGAAAAATCCAAAGTTGCTTATTCCTCCAATAATAGCCAGCGCAATTTGTGGTCCTATAGCGACTTGCGTATTTAAGCTACGTTGTGGCCCTAGCGGAGGAGGCATGGGAACTTGCGGTTTTGTGGGAATCATTGATTCTTACAAGTTCTCGGTGCAGTCAGGCAATATGGAGTGGTGGTTGTTTTTGATAGCTGTCATTGTGTTGTTCTTTGTTCTTCCGGGAACAATTGCTTGGGGTGTAAGTAAATATTTCCGCAAAATTAGCTGGATAAAAGAAAACGACTTAAAATTGAAAGTATAATTTGTTTGCGGCAAAAATACCAAGGTAGTAAGATTAGAAAGCCGCAAAATACTGCCTTATATTCAGAATTTGTCTGAATATTGGCATAATGAGGTGTTGAGGAGTAAAATGAATAAAATAATATTAATTGATTCCAATAGTCTTATAAACCGCGCGTTTCACGCTTTGCCGCCCTTACAACTTAGTAACGGTATGTATACAAATGCGATTTACGGATATATTTCTATGCTTCAAAAACTTATTTCCGAAGAAAAGCCAACTCACATATGCGCGGTGTTTGATTGCCGAGCAAAAACTTTCCGACACGAAGAATATATAGAGTATAAAGCAACAAGGAAGCCAATGGCGGAAGAGCTTGCACAACAAATTCCCGTGTTGCAAGAACTTTTGGAATTGATGGACATAAAAATTCTTAAGAAAGAGGGGTTTGAAGCCGATGATATTATTGGCACAATAGCAAAACGTTTTGATACGAATACAATTATTGTAAGCGGAGATCGGGACTGTCTGCAATTAGTAGATGATACCACTGTTGTTTATAATACAAAAAGAGGGGTAAGCGACGTAAAGGTTTATGATAAGCTGGCTTTGAAAGAAGAAGGCTTTACTCCCGAACAAATAATAGAATACAAAGGGCTTGCAGGAGATAGTTCGGACAATATACCGGGCGCGCCAGGTGTGGGAGCAAAAACAGCTACTTCCTTGCTTGCGCAATATGGAAGCATAGATGGTATTTATAATAATATCGACGATTTGAAAGGAAAACTCAAAGAAAATTTGATTGCTTACAAAGATAAAGTTCTTTTATCGAAAAAGCTTGCAACAATTTTTACCGATGTTGATATAGATTGTTCTTTAGATGATATGCGTTTTAGTTATCCTATAAAGATTGATGCAAAAATAAAAATGCAGGAATTGCAATTTAAGAATATGATTAACCGTTTTGAGTTTGATTCTAATGAGGAAAGGGGCCTTGTTTTTGGACAGGAAGTGGAAAGCGAAGTAATTGAGCTTACCGAGTATGACAAGATAATTAAAGAAATTGCCCAAATACCCAAAGGAAGCAAGGTTTATTTGTCGTGGAAGGACAATATTATTGTGGCATATCAGAAAAAAGAGCTAATAATAAAAATCAGCTATGATTTGTTTGGAGAAGGAATTACCGAAAGTGATGTGGGCAAAATTCTTGCTCCGTTAACTGGCAAGGATTATCACAAAATTATTTTTGACGTAAAGCAGTGTATGCATCATTTTTGTAGTTATAATTTGACGCTTGAGCCACCTTACGACGATATATTGCTTCTAGGGTACTTGATTAACTCTACAAAGGTTATTAAAGATGAAGAGAGCCTACTTAGCGATTATGGCTTTGGAAGTGTAAACAAGGGCGGAGAGGCGTTGGTTCTATATGATATTTTATTGCAAAAACTATCGGAGTATAGTTTGGAAAAACTATATTACGAAATAGAGCTTCCTTTAATTAAGTGTCTTTTTGATATGGAACAGGCAGGTTTCAAAATAGACATAGAGGTATTAGAGGAGCTGGAAAAACAGTTTTCCGAAGAAATTGAGAAACTTTTGTCAGAGATTTATAAAATTGCAGGAGAAACATTTAACGTAAACAGCAACAAACAACTAGCCGAAATATTATTTAACAAGCTAAAATTGCCACACGCTAAGAAAAACAAGACTGGTTTTGCGGTAAGCGCCGACGTTTTGGAAGAACTAGAGCATCCTATAGTGGAATCGCTATTAAGTTATAGGCAATTAGCAAAGTTAAAATCAACCTATATCGAAGGTATGCGTTCGGTAATGAACAAGGGTACTTTTTGTGTCCATACTTCCTTTAAGCAATGTCTAACAGCTACAGGAAGACTTTCCTCGACCGAGCCAAATTTGCAAAATATTCCCATTAGAAGAGCTTTAGGTAGAGAAATCCGTAGAATGTTTGTTCCGAGTAATAATTGCATGCTTGTAGCCGCCGATTATTCCCAAATAGAATTACGACTTTTGGCGCATTTTTCTATGGAAGAAAAGTTGCTTGCAGCTTACGAAAACAATATTGATATACACACACTGACTGCAAGTAAAATATTCAAAACGCCTATTGATGAAGTAACAAGCGGTATGCGTTCTCAAGCAAAAGCCGTTAATTTTGGGATTATTTACGGAATAAGCAGTTTTGGACTTTCAAAAAATGCAATGGTTAGTCAATATTCTGCCAAAGAGTTTATAAAAGAATATTTTGTGAATTATCCTAAAGTTAAAGAATATATGGATAGTAATGTTGAATTGGCAAAAAAACAGGGATATCTAAAAACTATTTCAGGCAGAATTAGGTTCTTTCCTGAGCTTACTTCTTCAAGATACCAAATAAGGTCGTTTGGTGAGCGGGCGGCAATGAATATGCCACTTCAAGGCAGCGCAAGCGATATCATAAAAATTGCTATGCTAAAAGTTGATAAAGAACTCAAAGTTAACAATCTTGATGCAAAAATAATTTTGCAGGTTCATGATGAACTAATCGTCGATACTCCGTTAAGCGAGGTCGATAAAGTGAAAGATATTTTGAAAGATTGTATGGAAAGCGCAATAAAACTTAACGTTCCGCTAATAGCAAACGTTTCGGTTGGAAAGAACTGGTTCGAGACAAAATAATAAGAAAAAATCAAAAACAGGAGATGACTTATGAATATTGCAATAACTGGCGGCATAGGCTGCGGAAAAAGCGCTGTGATAGGACTATTGCGTAAAATGGGTAAACGTTGTATAAGCTGTGATGAAATAAATGCCGAGCTAATGGAAGAAGAAACTTATATTGAAAAAATAAAAGAGGCTTTTCCTTCAGTTGTATCAAATGGTAAAATAAATAAAAAAGCTTTGGGCGAAATAATTTTCCTTAGTCCGACCAAAAGAAAAAAGCTAAATTCTATAGCTCATCCCATTATTAAAGAAAGAATGCTTAGCCTCCTTTCTGATAGAGAAGATAATTTTGTGGAGATACCTTTGCTAGATGCAAAGGATGCTACTGTTTTTGACCAAATTTGGGTAGTTAATTGCGATTATCAAAACAGGGTGGAAAGGATAATGCTAAGAGATAATATAGATAGCGATTATGCTCGTCGAAAAATTGCTGTACAGAAAGAGAGTGTGGGCAAATATGTAGCCACGGCAACAATAACGAACAATAACAACATACATAATCTTGAAAAACACGTGGAGTATCTTTTAGAGAATCTATAAATTATGCTAAGAACAATTTTGCATGCTGATGTTAATAACTTTTATGCGTCGGTGGCAATAAGAAATAATCCAGAGCTTAAAAATAAGCCCATTGTTATTTGCGGTGACCCCGAAAAAAGGCACGGAATTGTTCTTGCCAAAAGTAATGAAGCCAAAAAAGCGGGGATAAAAACAGGTGATACTGTGTTTGAGGCCTCAAAAAAAGTAAAAAATCTTATAGTTTTGCCCCCTGACTATAAGCAATATATGAAATTTAGCAATATTATTTATAATATTTATAAACAATATACGCCTCTTGTGGAAAGTTTTGGTTTAGATGAATGTTGGCTAGATGTTACCGGCACTGAAAAGCTGTTTGGAGACGGAATAACCGTAGCTAATACCATTAGGGAGCGAATAAAAAACGAAGTTGGACTGACTATTTCGGTAGGTGTATCTTTTACTAAAATATTTGCCAAGCTAGGTAGTGATATAAAAAAACCCGATGCCGTAACGGTAATTAGCAAAGAAAATTATAAAAGGGTAGCTTGGGCTCTTCCCGTTGGCGATATGCTTAACGTTGGCAGGTCGATTGTTGCCAAATTGAACAAAATAAACGTCTTTACCATAGGAGAACTCGCCAATACTCCTTTATTTGTGCTAAATAAGGCTTTTGGAAAAGTGGGAGAAAAGCTGTATGAATATGCAAATGGCCTTGAGACAGAAAAAGTAGGTTATTATAATTTATCTCATCTTCCCGATAGCGTTAGCAACGGCTCTACTACCGAAGAAGACATAAAGAATATGCGAGATGCAACATCTCTTATCTATTCTTTAAGTGAAATAATTGCTTTTCGTTTGAGATGCTATAAGCTTGTGGCAAATGGTGTTTCTTTGTCGGTAAAAAACAGTAAGTTAGAAAGTTTTACCAGACAACGCAAGCTCACCACGCCAATTGACGATTCTTTCAATATCGCAGAGGAAGCGATTTGTTTACTTAAAGCAAACTATTCTTTTGACAGAGATTTGCCAATAAGGGCAATTACTGTAGGAACTTATAAGTTATCGCCAGTAAGTTGTGATGTGCAAATGACACTTTTTGATGATGAAATCGCAAAAAACAGAATCATTGACAAACAAATAGATAAATTGCGTAGCAAATATGGCTACAGCGTACTAAAAAGGGCAGTAGAAATGAGCGAGCGTTTCAGTTGCGACGCACGGGAAATCGAAGACGGCTTTTTGCCCTTCGATAAAAGTAAAAATCAAGTTGACGAATAAACTAAGGAGCCGAAAAATCGGCTCCTTAGTAATTATTTATTTAGTCTACGTAGCGACGGTTATCTTTACCCACGTATACGCAAGCTATGGTGTCAGGACCTGCGTGAGCGCCAATAACGGGACCAATATCATATATCCAGATGTCAGCGTCAGGCTGCGTGGCACGAATTTTATCAACAATTTTGTCGGAGTCGGGTAGACAATCGGCATTTAGTACGATAATTGGGTAGTTAAAGTCGGCTCTATCGATAACGTCTTGAGCAATTACGCTTAAACATTTATTTCTTCCGTTTACTTTAGAAGTATTAACAAGTTTGCCTTCGTCAGTAAGTCGTATTATTGGCTTAACTTGTAAAAAAGTACCGAAAGCCGCTTTAGCTGAAGAAAGTCTTCCTCCACGCTTTAGATAATTTAGGTTATTTGGAGAAAGTATGGCATTGACTTTATAAACAAAACTATTCAAGAAATCCACAATTTCGTCGTTGGTTTTGCCTTCTTTGTGCATTAAACCTGCGTAGTAGCAAGGTAGTCCTGCGGCAAGGCTTATAGCTTTGGTGTCGAAACGACGGTATTTAGCTTTGGGATATTTTTCTTGAAGTTCCTTAATCGCTATATCGTGATATTGGAAAGTTCCGCTCATTTCTGCAGAAAAGCTAACATATAATATATCTTCTTCTTTTTTGAAGAAGGGTTCAAAATACTCCTTATAAGTTTCTACATTTAGGCCGCTGGTTATCGGCATATTCCCTTTGCGTACAAGGTCAAAAAATTCTTTTGCGTTGTAACTTTTGCCCAAATCATAAAAAATTTCTTGATTACAAATAGTATATGGCATAAGTATTACATTATTTAGTCCTACTTCTTCGGCTGTTTTATAGTTTAATTCGCAGTCTGAATCGATAAAAATAACAGACATATCGTACCTCCCTTTTATATAAAGATAAATTTATTATACAATAAAAAAAATTCAGTGGCAACTTATTTGAGCCCCCTTAGTTATTGTGTGTCGATTTTCGTCGAAAAAAAGAAGTATGATAAATTTTTTACGGCATACAATTTAGTATGAAAAATTTGGGCTACTATAACGGAGCATACGGAAGGATAGAGGATATATATATCCCTATGACCGATAGGGCGTGTTATTTTGGCGATGGAGTTTATGATGCCACTTATTCGCGCAACCATATTCCTTTTGCCTTGGAAGAACACGTTGACAGGTTTTATTTAAGCGCATCGCTTATTGATATTGCCATTCCTTATTCCAAAGAGGAATTTTGTTCGATAATTAGAAGAATGACATCAAAAGTTGAATCAGGGGAAAATTTTGTTTACTTTCAAGTTAGTCGAGGACAGCAAATACGTGATCATTTGATTGACAAAAATATTACGCCTAGCGTTTGGATAATTATAAAAAATGCAAGCATAAAGGATATGAAAAAAAGCGTTTCCGTTATAACTATAGAGG
>CAYIZR010000031.1:0-9259 GCA_964367755.1 uncultured Christensenella sp.
GCGAGTTTTATCTGCCGGGCGTGGTTGATACACTTATTAAAACCGGCGAGAAAACATTTTTGTGCATTTTTGGACAAACTTCCGTTTTCACTTGCCTAAAAGGTTGTTGATAGGTTCCCTAAATTGGTAGTTTCGTTTTTTAACTTTTTACTTTACTCACATTTATAGGCATTTTTACACTGTTTTTAGTGTAATGCACTTTTTTGCAATTCGCTACTTTTTTGATAACTAAAAAGCCCCCTAAAATAGGGGTGTTTTTGGCAATTTTGCTTAATTTTTGAAGCACTATTTCCAAACTATAATATTTACCGAATTTTTCCAAACTAGCCAAAAATAATTTGCTCCCCCAAATAACTTGAGGGAGCAAAATTGTCAAAATTCTATATTTATCGGCTTATAGAGCATCACTCTTTCCCCGCCTTTTAGGGGTAATTTTATTTCTTTATTTAATTCTAGTATTGTATTTTCCTCGGTGTTTAGAGCCTTTGCCACCTCCCACAATGTTTCATTTGGCTTAACAATATAGAGGCTGATTGCATAGTCGTCTTGCTCTTTTTCTTCGCCGACTTCTAACTTAGAAACAAGGCATAATTCTTTTGCCGACACCCCCTTGACCCAAATAAGTAACTCTGCATTTATATCCGCCTCCCGTCCTGCTCTCAATCGGGCGGCTATATTGGTTATTATTACCCGTGGTTTTAGGTGTGTGTCGCACTCAAAGTCTTTTGCTACTATAGTTTTGTAGGGTAGTTCTACTATGTTTGATGCGTATTCATTATTTTCGTCAAGATAAATAAGGGTTGTTGTAATTAGTCCCTCAACCGAAACGGTTTGTTCCGAAGTATTGACGATAGCGCTAACCATTGGGCTTAGTAGGCAGCAAATTTCATTTATATCTTGCGCAAAACTATAGCTAATATTTGTTTTATCTCTTGCTACACGGTAGCAATAGTTTGTATTTAGTCTAAAACAAGAGGATTCTAGCGCTAGCTCATTGGTTGTGGAATATACATCCGTTATGCCCATTATTTCATTTTGTATGTTTGATGCTGCGCAAAAATCTATGTTTATATCACATATTATTGTACGGTTGTCGGTATCTGTTAATTGTAAATTAACTTCTTTTACCGTAGCCTCCACATCTATTGAAGAATCGCTAGTTATTGTTGCTTCCATTATTTCTGTATTAAAGGGCTGAGAAAAGTTTTGACTAATAAACTGATTTGTATCACTTAAAGCCACCACTCGCACACTTATTTCGCCTTCTATTTGATAAGAGCCGTTCATTGGATAAATTCCGCTTACATACGCTTCAGCTTTGCTGTCTATAATTTTGGCAAGGGGCATTCTCGCTTCAAAGGTGTTGGTAAGGGTTATTGCTTTGGCCTCAAGAAAATTGACGCTTTCTACCTTTACTGCCTCGGTTTTGCAATGCACGTCGCCAATGCAAGCGTCCAAAAACTCCATTTTGTTTTCGGAAAGATACCAGCCGCTTATCTCTATTGTGGCGCTACCTTTTACTTTGCTACCAGACAGATATTCACAATCGGTAACGCAAGCTCTCAACGAAGCTTTTGCGGAGGGGTTGATTCCTTCTTTATATATAGAATAAACGTTATCAACCTTATTTTCGCCGCATATTACGCCTTCCTCGGACAGATAAGTTATCCTAAATATTGTTTTGATTGCCACGCGCAATTCGTTATTCAGCGATTCACAGCCTGTAACGAGCGCTACGGCGGTCATCCCTAACACCTTTTTGTTGTCGCCTATGGAAAAATCAGTACTCTCCATAACCTGACTTTCTATTAACGTCTTGGAATTCGCATTTACCGTAAGCTTGTTTTCTGTCATACCTTGCCCCCTGTTTGAAAACTCATATTACACCATATTTTTATGGCTGTTTGTTTATGACTAAATTTTTTGATTTTGGCAATAATCTTTTTACGCCGCAAAAATAATATATGAGTATAGGGCAAAAATAATGAGAGAAATAACTCAAGACATAAATAACACAATAAATCAGGTAAAAAACCTTACCGGAATACGAATTAAGCTCAAAGTTAATCGTGGTAGAAACAAAATCGAGGTATTGGAAGGAAAAGTGGAAAACACTTATCCAAAAATATTCACCGTCCGAAAAACGGACGGCGAACTAAATTCTTATTCGTATTCTGATATTCTTTCGGGAAATATCTTGTTTTTTCGGGCAAAATAATTATTTACCACAATTATGATATGCCGCCACTTTATCTGTTAGCCTTATCAACACTTCGCTAAAATCAGCCAATGTGCGCATATCCAAATCTTCAAAAGTATCCTTGGAAGTGTGGTAATAGTCAGTCAAAGTTGGGTCTTGGGCAATAAGCGTTGCCGTCTTAACCCCTGCTCTATAAAATGGGGTAGAATCACAACCACCTATAGGATTAACTATTACTCCGCCCTTTCTGCCTGTTTCCTTCATAGCATCAACAGCCATATTTACCATATCTTGGTCAAAGCGTGAGCCTAGCCACAAATCTCCCTTAATAACGTTAAAATGGTCATAATCTCTAATGGAATCAAGGTTAATAACATAAGTATTTTTTAACCACTCTTCATTTTTGTGTTTATTTATAAATGCCATAGAGCCCTTAAGCCCTGCCTCCTCGCTACCAAGTCCGGCGCAGATAATGCGACAATTCTTTGGCATTTTGTCTTTGTTCTCATTAAAATATTTTGCCATAAGCATAGAAAAGCCAACACCTGTTAGATTATCCATAGCGCCAGGGGATGCTACAGC
The DNA here is from genome assembly GCA_964367755.1 of uncultured Christensenella sp. Lineage (GTDB taxonomy): Bacteria > Bacillota > Clostridia > Christensenellales > DTU072 > CAG-1782. The sequence goes on from CAYIZR010000031.1 coordinate 2,783, forward strand.
TTTATTCCAAGTCAAAAAGGTAGATATAAAATAGCTACCGGGGATAGTCAAAATAGGCAAGCAATACAAAATAATGGTTCCAATATCTTTTGCGCTATTCCATACAAATAGGTTCCCTTTAGACACTTGTATGATACCTGTAATAATCATTACAAGCAATCCAAACATACCTAGACCAATTTTTAGCAATGCGGTTTTTGGATTTTTTAGGGAGTGATTCCAATTCCAACTGCTATCGTTATGCCCACTAAACATTATGGTATAATCATAGCTTCCATCCTCGGGCAAAACCTCGCTATAAACGTTATGCGAAGTATGTTGTTTCCATACAAAATCAAATATACCGGTATAGGTAAATATTTGCAAAACTGCATAGGCAAGTATTAAAAAAGAAAGTATAAGTCCGATAAGGGGACTAATAAAAAATACCACTGTGGTAATTAGTGCGGCGACGCCAAGAATAGAAATTGCTCCGATTGAGGCAACTGGCGCTACTTTGAAAGGCTCTATAGTTGCTTTTTTGCCGGTAACTTTTTCCATTTCTTCGGCAATAATGCTTGCCGCTTTTGCTTCTTCTTCACTACCGGGCAATCTAGGACCGGTCGTTTCTATGACTTTTTTTACAAAACCGTGTACATACTGGGCGCTTTGACTTTTGTAACTTTCCATCGAATAATTTACTCCTTTTTTAACAAATTACTTATTATTATACATAAATAAGCGATGCATGTCTATATCAATTGAAAATTCTTTTTCAAAAAAATGCGTTTTTACCGCAAAAAAGTAAAGGTAAAATCTATTGACTTATCTATAAGTATAATATATAATAAGTAAATTACTTAAGGAGTAAAAAAAAATGGCAAATATTACATTAACACGGGCCAAATATGAAGAACTTAATGAGCGTCTAAAATATTTGGTTACCACTCGCCGCAGCGAAATATCGCAGGCAATCAGACTGGCAAAAGAGTTCGGAGACCTAAGCGAAAACGCTGAATACTCTGCTGCAAAAGACGAACAGGTGGCTAACGAAACTGAGATCTTACGTTTGGAAGACACTTTGGCTCACGCCAAGGTAATAGACGAAAGTAGCATAGGCACCAAAAACGTTAGTATTGGCAACATTGTTACCGTTCTTGACATTGCCGAAAACGAGGAAATTACTTTTAGTATCGTTTCTACATTGGAAGCAAGCAGTAAAGAGAACAAAATAAGCGATAAAAGCCCAATAGGAAAAGCCTTAATCGGATGCAAAAAAGGAGATACAGTGGTTGCAAACACTCCTGCAGGCGATTTCCAATACAAAATTTTATCAATCAAAAAATAGGAATAAAAAATGGATAATAACAGTAGTAGACCCAACATTCAAGCACCCGAGCCGGATTATACCGAGGTGGTGGCTGTCCGTAGACAAAAACTTGCCGATATGCGGGCAAACGGCTTTGACCCCTTCGAAATCACCAAATATGAAAGAACGGCAACCGCCCAAGAAATTATTGATAACTATTCTACTTTTGAGGGAAAAACAGTTAGCGTTGCAGGGCGGCTTGTTTCCCGTAGAATTATGGGCAAAGCAAGTTTTGGTCATATTATGGACTGCGGAGTCCGTTTGCAAGGATACTTTAAGCGAGATGAAATGGGCGATGAAATTTACGCTGAGTTCAAAAAATGGGACATCGGCGATATTATCGGCATTGAGGGAGAAGTTTTTACCACACATATGGGAGAAATAAGCATAAAAGTACTAAAATGCGTTATGCTGAGCAAATCTTTGCTTCCCCTTCCCGAAAAATTCCACGGTCTTACCAACACCGATTTACGTTATCGTCAACGTTATGTTGACCTTATTGCCAACCCCGACGTTATGGAAACTTTCAAAAAGCGTAGCCGAATTATTTCCTGCATAAGGACTTTTTTGGATTCCAAAGGCTTTATGGAAGTAGAAACGCCTATTCTTAACAGCGTGGCAGGAGGCGCTTCGGCCAGGCCCTTTGTTACACACCACAACACACTAGACATTGATATGTACCTAAGAATAGCCCCCGAACTATACCTAAAGCGCCTAATTGTAGGAGGCTTTGACAAGGTTTACGAAATGGGCAGACTTTTCCGCAATGAGGGTATGGATATTAAACACAACCCCGAATTTACCACCATAGAGCTTTATCAGGCTTACGCCGACTATAACGATATGATGGACATTACCGAGGAGCTTTTCAAATATTGCGCCGAACAAGTACTAGAAACAACACAAATAAACTATCAAGGCACCATTCTTGACATCGGCGAAAAATGGCCTCGCATTACTATGGTAGATATTGTTAAGAAATACACCGGCATAAATTTTGACACTATGGAAATTCCAGAAATAATTGAAAAAGCTAAAGCTATTGGTGTAGAACTTGATAAAGACATTTCTTGGGGCAAGGCTCTTTATGAAGTTTTTGACCAGAAAATTGAAGAACACCTGATTCAGCCCGTATTTATTATTGATTATCCTGTAGAAGTGAGCCCTCTTGCCAAACGCAAGCCTTCTGACAAGCGTTTGACAGAACGTTTTGAATTCTTTATGGTAGCAAGAGAAATGGGCAACGCTTTCAGCGAGCTAAACGACCCGATTGACCAAAAAGGACGGTTTGAACAGCAAGCCAAAGAGCGCGCAAAGGGCGACGACGAAGCGCAGATGACAGACGATGATTTTGTCACAGCGCTAGAATACGGACTGCCTCCCACCGGCGGCTTGGGAATAGGTATAGACCGTATGGTTATGTTGTATACCGACAATTACAGCATTCGCGATGTGCTTTTGTTCCCCACAATGAAGCCTCGCGCATAATCAATGAACCTCACAAAACAGCTTCTAAAAAAAGCCGGCCACATTAGCTTTCACACGCCCTCGCACGCTAATATCATAAATAGCGCTCTGCTGTCATTGGACGTTACCGAACTGCCTTACAGCGACAATTTATTATCGCCCAAAGGTATTATAAAAAAACTACAAGATGACATTGCCGCCATTTATAATTTGGCGGCGTGTTTTATTTCTACACAAGGCGCCACCTCTTCTATTATGACGGCAATACTGGCGCTTAAAAATTTAGGAAGCTTTTTGGTTGTTGGGAGTGCCCATGTCAGTGTTTATAATGCTTTGCGTTTGTTTAATTGTAAAGCTTGGCGCGTTGATGAAATAACCGAGGACACTTACTTCCCTAGCGATGTTGCGGTTGCTATAATTACCTCGCCAAACTACTTTGGAAAGTGTCTTAACCTTAACAAAATTACTTCCATTTTTAAGAATAAAAATATCCTTTGCCTGATAGATGCCTCTCACGGCGGACATTTTGTATTTTCCGACAAACTCCCTGTTTCGGCAACCGAATATGGAGATTTGGTTATCCATAGCCTGCACAAAACTTTACCTGTCCTTACAGGTGGAAGCATACTTTTACTCAAAGATGATACCTATTTTTGCAACGTTTCTTTAGCTAGAAAAACCCTTCATTCCACCTCGCCAAATTATATGGTGATGGCATCTATTGATTACGCTTTTTCCGACTATAAAACTAACGGTAAAACTTATTATGATAAGATGTTCTATACAATTAGTAATTTCAAAAATAACTTGCCTGCCCCTTTCTCGGTAATGCCTACAGACGATTTTAGCCGTTTGGTAATCTCCTCCCCCTTCGATAGCAAGGTTATTTATAATAACTTAGCAAGGTTGGGCATTTATGCCGAAATGTATTATAAAAATATGGTTGTTTTTATTGTTAACAAAAATAATTATGCCTATTTGCCAAAACTAATTGAAGCTTTAGGTGTTTTGTCACAAAAAAAATTTGCTAAATATAAAAATGACAACTACACTTATTCTAATCAAAACACACCAATAGAGCTGTTTTTTGGCAAAGAATTTGAGCTTGTTGACCTAGAAAACAGCGAGAATAGACAGTTATTTAATGAAGTGGGCTTTTATCCTCCCGGCGTGCCTGTTTTCTATGGAGGGCACATAATTACAAAAAAAGATATAGCTTTGCTAAAAAAGCATTGCGAAGATTGTTTTGGGCTTGAATACGGCAAGGCTTGTGTGGTAAAATAAAGACGGTGACTTATGAACATTAGAAAAAAATTTATTACTTTCGAAGGATGCGAGGGTGTAGGAAAATCCACCCAGCTTAATTTGCTTAGGGAATATTTAGTAAAAACTAACCAGCCAGCCATATTCACACGTGAGCCGGGCGGTACTCCTTTGGCAGAAAAAATAAGGGAGCTTCTCCTAGCCGATAACATGACTGCCCAATGCGAAGCCCTACTCTTTTCCGCCGCGCGTTGCGAGCATATCGACAATGTAATAATCCCAGCCCTAAACAACGGCCTACTGGTCGTTTGCGACCGTTATTTGTATAGTTCGGTTGCTTACCAAGGCTATGCGCGCAAACTTGGCGCCGATTACATCTACGCAATAAATGATTATGCCGTAAATAATTGTTTGCCCGAGGCAACGGTTTTTATTGATATGAATCCTTTGACTTCCTGGCGTAGACAAAAAGGGAAAATAATAGAAAACGACCGAATGGAAAAAGAAAAAGACGATTTTCATTATCTAGTCTATGAAGGTTACAAAAAAATTGAAGCGCAAAATGATAGTTTTGTTACCGTAGTTCCTGACGTTGACAAAATGATAACATCGCAAAAGATAATAGACGGGCTACGTAATAAGGGGATAATCGAGTGAGCTTAGCGCTGATAAAAAAAACTGACGCTTTCGCGCGGTTAAAAAAGGATATTATTAGTAATAACTTAACTCACGCTTATATTTTTGTAAGTGATGACAAAATAGCGCGCCAAGAGCTGTTTGATTTGATTGCTATCAATATTCTCTGCGAAAAAGCCTGCGGTGTTTGTCGCCTTTGCGGGTCTATTATTGATAAAGAATATATCGACATTATGCAGCTCGACTGCGATAATAAAGTCAAAGTTAGCGATATTGAGGCTCTTGTAGAAAATACCTCTATCAACCCTACCGTTGGCAAAAAAAAGCTATACTATATAGAAAGCGCCCACAAATTGAGTCCTCAAGCACAAAATAAGCTATTAAAAACCCTTGAAGAGCCACCAGAGTTTGCAATTATTTTTTTGGGGGTAAACAACGAAAGTGGACTGCTTAGCACAATTAAGTCCCGCGCAAAAAAAATATATGTCGATAACTTTGCAACAAGCGACATAGAAGCACAGCTAATAAAGAACCAAGTTGACCCTTATATTGCCCAAGTTTCGGCGGCATACTCATTAGGTAACCTTACCAAAGCATATGAGTTCGCAGAAAACGAAGACTATGTGGAAATATATAATCAATGTTTTGAACTATTACTAACCCTAAAAAACTCTACCCAAATAGTAGAATTTTTGTACAGACCGATTTTTTCCAAAGGTAATATTGCGTTAACTTTAGATTTTATAGAAATAATTTTAGGTGACGTATTAAAACTAACCACGAAAAGCAAAGTAGCTTTGTCCACAAATCAACGGGATTATGACTTAAAAACCATCACCAAATCCTTTAACCACCGCTCGGCTTATATGTCGATACAAATAATAAATGAATGTAGAAAAAAATTAAACAGTAATATAAATTTGGTATCAGTTACCGAAGGTTTGCTGTTTGGAATATTGGAGGCAAAATATAAATGGCAACAGTAGTTGGAGTTAGATTCAAAAACACAGGGAAAATATACTACTTTTCTCCCAAAGACATAGTTTTCCAAGAAAAAGACGGGGTAATTACTGAAACCGTCCGCGGCGTGGAATACGGTATTATTGCAATGGCGAATAAGGATGTTGACGAAAAAGAAATTGTTGCGCCACTTAAAGAAGTTGTACGCAAGGCAACTGCCGAAGACGATAAAAGGCAGGAAGAGAACCTATCTAAGCGTGATTTTCTAATGAAGAACACTATAGAAAAGGCTGCCGCCCGGAATTTGGAAATGAAAATTGTTGATGCAGAATACACCTTTGACCGCCAAAAAGTGATAATATATTTTACTGCCGAGGGAAGAATCGACTTTCGCGAATTGGTTAAGGAACTAGCCGGTATATTCCACGTCAGAATAGAACTTCGACAGATTTACGAGCGTGACGACATAAAAATGCGTGGAGCTTTGGCAATATGCGGCAGACCGTGTTGCTGTACTACACACCTTAACGACTTCGAAAAAGTATCCATAAAAATGGCAAAAATACAAGGACTTAGCCTCAACCCGCAAAAAATAAGCGGTTGCTGTGGAAAACTTATGTGTTGCCTGAAATATGAAAACGCTTATTATCAAGAAACCTTCAAAAAAATGCCAAAAATAAACTCTCAAGCAACTACTCCCGACGGAACAGGCTACGTACTAAGTAACGATATGCTTCGTCAAGAAGTTAAGGTAAGAGTAACCACCGATGACTGCAGTCAAGAAATACGCGTCTATCCTTTAG
>CAYIZR010000032.1:0-9126 GCA_964367755.1 uncultured Christensenella sp.
TTACACATGGAGAGTTATCTCCATAAATAGTAAATTAAAAAAATTAGTATTGGAGGTAATAATGAAAAAGAACTTACTTGTAAAAGTAATAATTTCTTTTGTTATGCTTACGCTGTTATTTTCCCTTGCGGCTTGTAAAAAACCGGTTGAAGAAGTAATCACACCACCCGAAGAGGCTACCGCAATGGAACAGTTAATTGGTATAATAAAAGGAGCCGATGGCTTAGTTAAGGCGCTTAACGGCATAGACGGTAATTTTAATGTTGACGCTGATATCAGTGTTAACAAAAAAACTTCGGATGATGACGATACATACGTATTGGGAGTGAAGGGTAACTTAAATAATAGTAGTCCTGAGCTTCTGGTTAATTTCAAAAGTAACGATACCGAGAATGTCGCTATCGGATATAAGTCGAGCAAACTTTATATTAAACAGCCACTTACCGCTGTTAACATGAAACAAGACGGTTCTGCTGCTGATGATTCTGACGCAATAGTTGTTGATATAACTGCTCTTAGCCCTTCTGTTGGCAATCTAATGGCAATGGTAATGAGCATGCTTGCAGATGTTAACATACCTCTGGATTTCGATAAACTGGGAGAAGACCTAGAAGGATTTGTGGGGGAAATTGGAAGTTTGGACGATTTTATTATTTTCAAAGAAATTACAAATGGTAATCGCTTAGAAGTTTCGGAAATGCTAGTAAACACTTTGAAGGGTGTTGTTCTTAAAGAAATGCTGGCAGGTCCTATAGGAAGTGTTGGTAATATGCTTATTAACAATATTTTTGATACAAATGAAGGTTTAGAGCTTATATTTAAATCAAATGTATTTATTGAAGTATATAAGAACAGCGAAGCAACAATCAATGGAGTTAAGCTAGGGTTTGCTGCTACTGACGGAACAGCCGCTAGTATCACTATAGATCTTAATAAGTTTAATAACTCAGCTACTGATAAAGCAACAATTACTTTTGGTGACGAATACGAAGCAAAGAGTCTAAATCTTAATGTAGGCGCAACTTTACCTCAAAAAAGTTTAAGCGCAGTTGTTGACGCTACAGTAACTCCCGATTTTTCGGTAAAAAATAAGGTAATTGCTTCGGGAGGCTTAAGTTTCTTTGATCCCAACGGAGCTGAGCCTAATTCTGTTCACGAAATACCTGCTTATTTTGACGGAAGTTCTGCTTTCTTTAATACAGCGGGCGCATATAGTACTATCGAACAGTTAGCTGGAGCTGGTACTATTTCTGCCCCCGAAAATACTCTTTATAAAGCATCTGTTTACAAAACAACAACATCTGGAACCGAAAGTACTACTTTAGTAGATATGATTAACCAAAAAGTAGCTGATTTGAAAGCAGAGTTTGATACTGAAGAGGAAGAGGAAGAGGAAGAGAGTGGTCCTTCAAAAGGCATTATGCATAAGGTTTATGAATTACTTGGTGGAGAATTAACAAAAGAAACCAACAAGGATGGAAAGCTTGAATATGTAAAGATAACTGAAGCCAATATTTTGCAACAAATTAACATTAAAGTTGGAGATTATACAAGATTCGTAATTTACGAAAAAGATAAAACTGATTCTTATGGAGACGTTTTTGAAAACATAGAAGAACTATTTAACCACAATAAGGATTGGATTATTGGTACAACTACATCTCAAGCTAGCGGTGATTACGGTATATTTAACTGGAGCAAAGATAATTGGAATGGTGGAGCAACTTTATACAAAGCAGATGCCGATAATGATGATTTGTTGTATGCGGTAAACGTTTTCTTACAAAAAGAAGACAAAACCAGCATTAGCACAACTGACGTTGCTGACTTCTGCAACTACTATGTTTCTATGCTTTACTATTATATTCTGAAAGAGGAAGATCCTACTGCACCCTTTGTTACCGATGTTGAAGACGCTGATAGAGCGCTATTACTTGCTAAAAACTTATACATAATTTCCAGCCAGAATGCAGCAGCTAAAACAGCTTTGGAAACAGCTAAAACCAATTACAAAACAGCAATGGAAAATGCTATTTTCGGTACAGAAACAAACAAAGATTATTTTATACCTAATGCTTTGTTATCCGGACTTTTGGGAGTATCTACAACCGAAGATCCTAGTACTACAAATGTTTTGAAAGACTTAATCGAAGATGGTGTATATGTTGGAATAGGCTGCACTAAGGGTCAAGGCATTAACGGAGCTTTAACCATAGCAGAATCCAAAGATCAAGCAGTAATATATCTTACTTTAAGCGGAAAGCTTTCTTTAACAGATACAGTCGCTGCAGCAACAATTGAAGATGTTACTAACGCTGTAGAAATCGCTAAAGATTTCGTTGCAGTTGATGGAACTGAAGAGTTTGCTGCTGATTATAAGAAGATAGCAGTATGGACAAAGGAAGAACTTGAAGAAAGCGTAAAAGGTTACAAAAACACAAAGAAAGTTATTATTGCAGATGGCCAAACCAAAGGAGATTTCATTTATGAGATGGACGGCGAGAATTTTGTTTATAACAACAGAAACGAAAACGCCGAGAACTTGATGGATGAATTGTTCAATGTATATATGGGCTATTTGAATATTAATTTTGCCTATAACGAAGTAGAATAATATCCAATACTATTTAATAATGTATTAACAAATACTGCCTCAGAAATGAGGCAGTATTTGTGTTTGTAATAACTAGGTATCCAAACTGTCTAGTAATGCCTTAAGCGTTTGTATGTGGACTTTTTCGTCCTCAATAATTCTTTCTATCATCATAACAATTTCGGGCATTTTGGAAGTATGTATTATGTCCTTATAGTCCCTTATTGCCTGTTTTTCTTCGGCTATATCGTTTTGTAAAATTGTCTTTAATTCTTTGGCATAATTTGCATAGCTTCCTTGCCAGTAGCTATGGTTCCCACCGATGTATGGCGTGCCGCCAAGCATAGCTATTGTCCGTCCTAGCATTTCGTGGTGTTCCATCTCAGTAATGCCTATATGTAAAAGGCAATCTGCTATATGTGGATATTTATCTTTCAAAACATAACTTTGAAATATGTAGTTAAAGATAGCTGTTGTTTCGCTTTCTCTTCCACCATAAACAGGCATTAAAAGGCGTATTTCGTATATGCTTTGGGTTTTTATTATTGTATCAGGATAAGGCAGGTCCGCCTTGAATTTGCAGTTAATCATAATACCTCCATAATTGTTTGATAGTTGTATTAACATTTATATGTACGAAAAAAAATCCTTGCCACATAAGCAAGGATTGATTATATAATTAAAAAGGTATTCTATATTTCGTCAGTCTTTTCTAAATGAATAATAAAAGGCGTTGTGCTGGCAATCTCATATATTTCTTTAGCGGTAAATATTCTGTCGGTAAAAAGCTCAATATCGGCGATTATTTCTCCGTTAGAGTTGGAAGTTTTGAATTTCAAAAACTTTTTCGCAGAAAACATATATTGAATGGTATCCACCGTCAAATCGTTTTCTATTCGTACACTCATTCGTAAGATTGTTACTACACGTCCGCGGAATATTTTCAAGGGACGATGTAAGAATATTTGTAGTATAAGTAATATTAAAGTTCCGACAACTCCAGTGGCAACCATACCGGCGCCAATAGCCATGCCGATACCAGCCGTTGCCCATACGCCCGCTGCAGTAGTAAGCCCATGGAGCATATCACGTCTGTAAAATATAATGCCTGCGCCCAAGAAGCCAATACCTGAAACAATCTGCGCTGCAATACGCGCGCTGTCTTTTGTTTCTGATTCGGCAAAGCCGTATTTGGAGATAAGCATCATCAAAGTAGCCGCCATAGCGACTATTGCGTGAGTACGTATTCCTGCTTCTTTTGAACGAGTTTTTCTTTCAAAACCAACAGCAAAACCGCAAATCGCAGAAATAAACAGCCTAATGGTGAAATCGAATAGAGATTCGTTCCAGTCAATTACTGTAATAGAAAATGCGGCAAGCATAGTTAATAACTCCTTTATGATTTAGTGTATTGACATATTATAGGACATATTGATAAGATTGTCAATAGCGAAATGCCCTCCATACAAAAAATAGATGATTGACAAAACATAAAAGCTAGGGTTAATATATAAATATTAGTACAATGGGAGGAAACAATGAATTTTGATGAACAATTTTTGAAAAAAACTTTTCCTGAGTATATTTCGGAAAAGCGTAGGCCAATACAAGCGCCCAATAAAATGGTTAATGACGGTATTGCTACAATGGGAACTTTCAGCTCACCTATTCCTGATTTGAATATTGGCGATTGCAAAAATCCACTCGGTAAACGTATCCCTTCTTGGTGGGCAAAAAAAAGAATTAAGGCGTGGGAAGCTTTTGAAATCAGTTTCAAAGAAGGTTTTATTGTGGGAGCAGTTTATAGCATAGGTATAGCGCTTACCTCCGTTTTGATATTTTTTGACAAGCAAACTAAGCAAGTTGTTTCTAATCAAGTTTTTACCACCTACAAAAAAGACGCCATTAAAGATACTTTGATAGATGGTGGATATAACCATATTAAAGCTGGTAGAATGGAAATAGGCATAACCAATTATTTTGATAAAGGATATTGTCAGGTAAAAGCCGTTAGCGAAAAAGCAAAAAAGAATGAGTATATGTCGGTAGACGCTACTTTAACGAGCGTTTCTAATCCCTCGGTTTGTGTTATGCCCCTAGGCAAAAACAGGCCCCTATATAGCCAAAAAGAGCTTTTTAAGGCAGAAGGAACAATAGTTATTGGGGAGAATAAGTATGTTTTGGACGAAACTGCTTTGGCAATAATTGACGACCACAAAGCGTACTACCCATACCCAATGCATTATGACTGGGTTACTGGCTTTGGAATAACCGATGAGGGTATAATGGGCTTTAATTTGACGGAAAATCAAGTAATAAACCCCGAAGATTATAACGAAAACTATTTGTGGGTCAATGATAAGCTAAACCCATTGCCACCCATTACTTTTAGCCGAATTAACGAAAAACAATGGTATGTTTGTGACAAACACGGCGTAGTCGATGTAAATTTTTATATAGAAAATTGCTTTCAAATTAAGGTAAACGCGCTAGGGTTAATAAAGATAGACTATACCGCGCCTTTTGGATACATCAAGGGAACTATTAAAGATTTAGATGGTAAAAAACACACTGTTGATAATCTTTTTGGAATGGGCGAGGACAAAACTTACAAAATATAAAACAAATCACACTAAGAAAGCAGTCTAAAAAAAGACTGCTTTTTTTTTAGGGCTTAATAAATAATGTTAGTCTTTGGATATCCAAAGAGTATCAAAACTATGGCCGGTTACTTCCTCACAAGCCGTTATTTCTTCGTCGGTAAAGGTTATTTCTTCTCCATCTTCCTTTCTTTTTAATAGGCTTTTTATCAGAGTGTGGCGACGTTCATCTAATTTATATGAGCGAGAAACAATTAACATAATGGCGCATACAATCAATGGAATAACGCAAAACATCAATTTAACAGCCCAAATAGCGTTAGTGTTGGTTGTAGAAGGGCTTTGTGTGCCTTCGTTGGTGTTAAGTCCGAATATTCCCAAAATAAAGCCGAATATCGTTAAAGCAAGGCCCGATACAATCTTTTTTCCCATGGTGGTTAATCCGGCGTTGCTACCTTCGCGACGCTTACCATGAATTATTTGGTCAACATCTGCCAAATCGGGAAGTAATGTCATAGGAACAAATAATAGACAAGAAGTGCCTGCTCCAAGGAAGGCCATTGCAATCAAAAACCACCATACTGGTGTCTGGGCAGTAACAAACAAAACAATTATTGAAGCTATTATAATTAAGGGTATGTCAATTAAATATGGTCGGTGCTTGTTGTATTTTTTCATTAAAAATACGTTTATCGGGAAAAATGCTATTTCTACCGCGCCTTTAAGGTTTATTACAATAAAGGAAAGACTAAAGGTAAGTAGCAAATTTTGAATATTGCCGTAGGTAATATATAAAAACACCATTAAAGAACTCAAAACCGCGCTAGATACAAAAGCGCCACAAAGATTAAGAGTAAAGTATTTGCGATACGTTTTGCTTTGTAAAACCTCTTTGTATTGTAAAAAAACCATCTTCAAATTGATTTTTTGTGATGAAACTAAGCATTTTTTCTCTTTTGTACCCAAAAAAGTAAAAAGCATAGGAAGGGAAAAGAGAAGACCCAAAACCAAACCTAAATTTCGAAAGTTTTCTATATTTAAGGGGCTTAATGAGCTGGAAGGAACTAGCCATTCATAAATATAGGTGCTAAGGACGCAGCCTACCCCCGAAAAAATCATACGCAAAGAGCTAAAATTAGTTCTTTCTTGATAGCTGTCAATTATTTTTGGAAGCAAGGCTTCGTAAGGTACTATGGCTATAGTAAAAGCAGTAGAAAAAGCCATATAGGCAAAAGCAAAATAAACAAATTTTGCGGCTTCACCTTGTATTCCCCAACCGTACCAAAGCATAAAATATGTAAAGAAAAGAGGAATGATGCTTATCAAAAAGTATGGTCTGCAGGCGCCCCATTTTGTTTTTGTGCGGTCAACTATTACACCCATAACAGGGTCTGTTATTCCGTCCCAAAGCTTGCCTATGCCCGTTACCAAGCCTGCAAGAATAGGATTAAGCCCAACAACATAGAGCAAAAAAGTAAGGTAATAAGCGCTTATTACCTGTCCTACTCCTCCGCCTAAGGTGTCTCCTGAGGCATAGCTAAGCATACCGAATAATTTTTTCTTTCCGGTAGTTTGACTATTCATAAATTAAAGTTTATTCTTTTTGTACAATATGGTGGTAGAAATTCCACTGATAACCATACCGATTATTACCATAGTCGACTGACTTAAGGCAGAGCCAAAGCCCAAAAAATTGCCAACGACGCAAATAAGTATGCACGCCGAAAAGGGTATGACGGCAATTTTGAAGTATTTTGCGGCAAGAACCATTGTTAGACCACCAAAGATAGCGGGAATAACATAGGGAGAAATAGGGTTAAGAGTAGTTACTATTTCTTCTTGGAACAAAGCTAAAGGTATCAAGCCTATTAGTATAATAAGCGTTGTTACAATACTGCTTACGGCTATACTTATGGTAGTAAGAATTTCTTGCTCTTCGCTGCCTTGTTTTGATTTTGCTATATTTTGTGCATTAACCGCGCAAGGAAGCTTTAGATTGCTGATATTTCCGGTGATAAAGCTTATATATTGACCACTTGTGCCAAGTAAAGGAGCGTAACTTATAGCTTCAATTAAGCCTATTGCTACATATCCTAAAATAAAAGGCACACACTTTGCGAGAATTTTCCAATCAGGAGTGACTCCTGCTGCAACGCAGTAGAATATGGGAAGAATTATGAGCAGTCCCAAAATTGACCAAGTGAATATTCTACCTAAGGTATGCATATGAAGATTGTATTCTTCTTTTGTTTTGATAACGGTATTTGTTGATTGTGTATTCTTCATATTTCCTCCTTAACCTGCAAATACAGGGACGAAAGCGTAAGCTATGGCAAGAGAACCCAAAATAGTTAGGGGCAAGGCATAATTCTCTATCCATTTTTGCTTAAACACCTTCAAAATAAGACCACAAATAGCCATAATGGTAACGCTTGCGGCTAAGGTAATCAGGACAATTTCTCCGTAGGAAAAAGCTCCTCCGGCGTTAGCTATTGGATTGCCGATTGAGAAGATACCGCCAACCAAAATCGCGCTTAGCATACCGGCAAGCAATCCACCCATTAAGGCTCCGGTAATAGTGTCCATAAGTTTTGCATTTTTCTTTTGCAATTCTTCTAACTTTCCCTGATAGCTTTTATAAACTATTGCATTAAACAAAGGGCCACTTAGTATGCTTAATGTCATTACAATAACAGCCGTGGCAATCAATGTTGGTGTTGGCTGCGCAGTAGTTAGCCCAACTTGGTCCATTGCAATAAGCTCGTATTGGAGAGAACCAATAACGGTAAGCCGTATCCACGGGATAGCAAGTCCAAGATATTGCATCATTATTCCGATGCCAATAACTATGGGTATACTGGGAACAATAGAGAAAATAGCGCTGTTTTTTATTGTCGATTTGAGAATTTTTTTGTCCATACCGATAGCTTTCGCCCGGGCAAATGATTTGGCAATAAAGAAAATACACATCAAGATTATCGCGGCGGCAATCAACCCGCCTAAGACATAGATTATTACAAAACTTTTGGGCATTTGTAGTTCTCCTTAATAATGATTTTATCCCTTATAATATCAATTAAAGCACAAATATTATATTAGTAAATTGCAAAGAAAGATTCCCACTAGTATTCCAATTATTGTAAAAAAGGCAAAGGAACGGTTTTTGTCGGCGGATACAGCTTCAGGAATAATTTCTCCAAAGGTAACAAAGAGCATTGCGCCACCTGCAAAAGCTAAGCTTATCGCTGTAAAAAACATATTTACAGAACTTATAAGATAGCCAATAAGTCCGCCAATAACAGTGGATGCGCCCGAAAGAGAGGCAAGCAGCACTGATTTTGCCTTTCCCATGCCCCCTGCACAAAGCGGAGCGGCAATACTCATACCCTCTGGTATATTATGTATGGCAATAAGTAAGCCAAGCATAGAGCCTCTTACCTGGCTTACAGAGCTTCCTGCCCCGATAGCCATACCTTCAGGCAAATTATGAAGGGCAATTGCAAGAAGCATAACAAGACCTGCCCGATAAAGAGAACTTTTGCCGTTTCTGCTTAGCGCTGGGTCTACGCAAGCAATATTAGTAATTTTATTTTTTGCCTCAATACTATTTTTGCGGTTACAATTAATTTTGTCAACCCAATATCCTATTACAACAACCATCAAAATGCCGCTAGCGGTAGCTGCCAGTACAAAATAAATGTTTTGGGAAATAGAAAGGGCTTCGGGAATTAAATCGAAGCAGACAATGCTTAGCATTACCCCTGCCGAAAAGGACAGTATTCCACTTAAAGCCTTTTCGCTTTTACTTCCAAAAAAAATGCCTATTAGTCCGCCTAGTCCAGTTCCTATTATGCCAGCGCCTGCGCTTATTATTAGTATATTTAACATATTTATTCTACCATAGTACTATATTACAGGGCATAAGTCAATATT
>CAYIZR010000033.1:0-9019 GCA_964367755.1 uncultured Christensenella sp.
GAATATATTCTGACCCTGATTTGTTGGCTATGCTTACAAAATATAGCAAAATAAAAACAATTTATGTGGTAACACAGTTCAACCACCCCAAAGAACTGACAAAGGAAGCCATTATAGCTACCGATATGCTAAGGGAAGCGGGAGTACCTATTCTTAATCAAACTGTACTTCTAAAAGGAGTTAACGATAATGAAGAAATTTTAACGAGTTTACAAATTAAGTTAGCTGCAAACGGAATATCCCCTTACTATATCTTCCAATGCCGTCCGGTAAAAGGAGTGAAAGGCTTATTTGCAGTTCCCTTAACCAAAGCTTGCCAGATAATCGACAATACGCGTAACCGCTTATCAGGAATAGGCAAAAGATTCCGTTTTATTATGAGCCACACCAGAGGCAAAATAGAGATTATTGGCAAAGATGCCAATAATAATTTAGTTTTGAAACAACATCAGGCTAAATCAAAAAAGGACATAAACAAAATTTTTACCGTTCCCATAGACGATTCTTCTCTTTGGCTTAACGAAGATTTAACTGAAGGTATTTAATATTATATAGTAAACAAATAGCAAATTTTGCTTGTTAACGTTCAAAAAATGTTATATAATGGCATAAAAGCAACAAAAAGGCGGGCTTTGATATATGAAGACTAAAAGAAAGGTCAACTTAATATTTAATATGGCCTTTTGGCTGGAATTACTTATTTCCATAGGCTTCATTTTGTACGCATCGCTATCAAAAAACTTCCCGCACTTAACTAATCCTTTATACGGGGATATGATACTAAACAGAGACACTATACTGTCTTTTTTATCCTTTTCTGCTTTGATTGTTTTCGGCTTTTCTACATTGCTTTTTACTCTTTTATTCAGCCGAAAAGACCATACTAACTACAACTTAGTTGTTTTTATTGTGCTTTCAGCAATTTGGATATTTGCAGCTAGTAAAGTACCCGCAGTTATTTTCAAATCTTCCAATATTTACAGTATGCTCCTTAGCTTCGCTTTTTGTTTGTCACCCATTGCATTTGTTCTATATATTAAGGAACTATGTAATTACGGCAAGGTGATTTTTTACGTTCTCGCAGGCCTTTTGCTAACTTATAATTTGTTCGGATTTATTTGGATTATAACCCATAATGGAGAGGCTCCAGATTTATTATATTTCATGCACGCAATTATTATTGCAATAATAACCTTTTCCTTTTATGTGTGTGTTCGTTATTTCATAAAAAGAAAAGATTATGGCTCCAAAGTTATACTTACGGGAATAACAGTTTTTTGGCATCATGCCTAGCTTCTCTAATAAAATTCTATATTAGTCCCCAAAAAAATTATAGTATAATTTTAAGCCTCGGCTTATTGTTTTTTGTAGGTACATTACTTCTTACGGCTACAAAAAAGTTTTTGGATGAGGTTGCCATTGTCAAAAATTTTAATAGCATCGCAAGCGGTATCCCCTGTGGAATTTTCAAGGCAAGCTATGACGAAAATATGACCCTAATCTACGGTAACGACTTTTATTATAATCTTTTTGGATATAATATTACCGACTCAAAAGAAGATTTTACTAGCGCTTGCGCTCCCTTCCCCGAAAAAGAAAAATTAATTTCTAACTGCAACTCAAAGATTGATTCTGGTATTTATACCTGCGAGTTCGATGCCGTCGCAATAGATAAAAACGGACAAAGCAAGGACCTTCTTCTAAATATCCAATATCTAACCGAAACAAATGAAGTAATAGGTACAGTTTTCGACTCAACAAAACGAAAAGAATACGAAAAGCAGCTGCTTATTGCCGAAGAAGAATACCAAATAGTTGCAAAACATATAACTCACGTTGTTTGTCGTTACGACTTAAGTACAAAAAAGCTAACACTGCCAGAAAACTTTGCAAAAAGATTTAATATGCCTTTAGATGCATACGTTATTTCCGACCATGAAGGCTTTAATTCTCTTATTAACGAAAGTTCTTTGGACGATTTTATCTCATTATATAAGGAATTAACCGAAGGCAAAAAGCGGGGCGGAGCTGTTTTGAAAATGAATGAACAAAACGGTGATTTCTCTTGGTGGGACGTAAATTTTGATACTATTTATGATAATAACGATATGCCTCAACTAGCGGTTATTATTTGTCAAGACATTACTGAACTTAGAGAAAAGGATTTAGCTTATCAAAAGTGGAAGCAAGAAATAGCTTCCATCCCCAAAGAAAAAATGTATCTTGTTGAATGGAACCTTACCAAAGACATAAGCGATGGAGAAAAAGGTGGCATTAATAGTACATCAAGTAAAAAAGATTATATCAGCTTTGATGAAAAAATGTATAATTATGCCCAGAAGAATGTATATATAGCCGACCGCGAAATATTCATTCAAAAAACTAACAAAAAATTCTTACTCGACCAATACAGCTTTGGATATAACTCTTATAACTTTGAATATCGTGAGACACGCGGTGAAAATAAAGAAAATTGGATGTCCTTTAATATTCAATTAGTCCCCGACCCACACACAAAGGATATAAAAGGATATTTTTTAATGCGTGACGTTGACCATGAAAAGAAAGAGACTCTTGATTTGAAATACCGCGCGAACAAGGACGTTTTGACAGGACTACTTAATAGAGAAAGCTTCAAAGAAAGGTTTGAAAGAATTGTTTCTGAAGACGAACAGGCAAAATATTTGCTGGTTATTGATGTAGATAACTTCAAATTGATAAACGATTCTCACGGTCATCTTGTGGGAGATAATCTGCTAGTAAAAATGGCAGGAATATTGATTTCCTTGCAAAACAAAGGAGAATACGTCGGTAGGTTAGGCGGAGATGAGTTTATTATGCTACTAAAAAATATTACCTCTCCTAACGAACTTTCCGAAAGACTTGACGTTATCCTCAACAAATTGACGATAAACGTCAAAGGTATGGTTGTAACTAGCAGTATAGGTGTAGCCGCTTATCCCGAAAACGGAAACAGTTTTGACGGACTTTATGAAAAAGCCGACATTGCACTATACAAAGCCAAGAGAAAAGGCCGTAATTGTTATTCCCTAACAACTCCGCAAAACTAATTATAAATTATACTCTTAAAGCCTTGAAACAAATAGTTTCGAGGCTTTTTTTTGTATCATTAGAATACTTTGACACCGAAATATCTACTTTTTCATATCAATGTATATTATAACTACCCCAGGGAGGATTTATGTGCGGCATAGTGGGATTTTGCGATTTTTATCAGAATTATACTGAAGAGAATTTTTTAAGCCAAAAATGGCAAAAAGTTTTGGTTGATATGCGTAATTCTATAGCGCATAGGGGCAAAGACCAATGCGGAGAATACCTCCGAAAAAACATAGGACTTGCACACACCCGTTTAGCTATTAGAGATATTTATTTAGGCGCGCAACCTATGATAAAAAAATTTTCAAGTGATTTCGTTATAGTTTATAATGGAGAAATATATAATATACCCGAGTTAAAAAAAGATTTGGTATCGGCAGGCTACTCATTCCAAACCTCTACCGATACCGAAATAATACTCTGCTGCTATATGCATTATGGGGTTGATTTTGTAAGTAGATTAAACGGCATATTCGCCTTCGCAATTTGGGACGAATCAAAATCACGATTGCTTTTATATCGCGACCGAATGGGCGTAAAACCTTTGTTTTATACCTTTAGCGAAAAGAGTTTGGTTTTTGGTTCGGAAATAAAAGCGCTTTTTTGCCACCCGAAAATTACCCCAAAGTTGGATGCCGACAGCTTTCGTCAAATATTAGGATTAGGCCCCGCTAGAAAGAGCGGAAGCGGTGTATTTAAGGACATTTTCGAAATAAATTCGGGTTGCTACGCAATCTTTAACGCTGATGGTATCAAACATTTCCGCTATTGGGATCTAAAGAGCAAGGAGCATACCGACAGCTACCAAAAAACAGTGGAAACAACTTCTTTTTTGGTTAAGGATGCAATAACCAAACAAATGGTTTCTGACGTGCCTATATGCTCTTTTTTGTCGGGGGGAATTGATTCTTCTATAGTAACAAAGGTAGCCTCTGACTATTTGAGCGGAAGCGAAAAAACCTTAAACACTTTCTCCTTTGACTTTATCGGCAACGACAAAAATTTCAAATCAAATTCCTTTCAGCCCGAACAAGACCGACCTTACGTGGACATAATGCTAAATCATATCAATTCTTATCATACATACTTAGAATGTGACAAAACTGACCTGCTTGACCTACTAAAAACTGCAGTTATTGCCAAAGACCTACCGGGAATGACAGATATTGACGCATCATTGTTATATTTTTGCAACCTTGTCTCGGAAAAAAACAAAGTGGCATTAACTGGAGAATGCGCCGACGAAATTTTTGGCGGATACCCTTGGTTCTATAGAGAAGACTTGCTAAGTGGATATGGCTTCCCCTGGTCAAAAAACTTGGACATTAGGCAGTCACTTTTGACTGACAACGTAATAAAAAAACTTGAATTAACAAATTACGCTAACAGCGTGTACGATGATGCTATAAAAGAAGTTGACTTCCTTGACGGGGAACCTCCATTGGAGAAAGAACGCAGAAAAATAGCTTACCTTAATATAAAATGGTTTATGCAAACCCTTCTTGAACGAATGGACCGCGCCAGTATGCATTGTGGTTTGGAAGCCCGTGTTCCTTTTGCCGATCACCGCATAGTGGAATATATTTTTAACGTGCCTTGGGAAATGAAGTATAGTAATGGTATAGAAAAACACTTACTTAGGCAAGCCTTCCAAGATATAGTTCCTAATGAAGTTTTGTACCGAAAAAAAAGTCCTTACCCCAAAATATATGACCCTGCCTATGGCAATCTTCTTAAAGAGCGTTTTATTGATGTTATTAACACGCCAGATTCACCGATAAATCAGTTTTTAGATTCAAAAAAAGCAACAGAATTTTTACTTGACCCGCTTGAATATGGCAAGCCGTGGTTTGGTCAGCTTATGGCTGGACCGCAGCTTATTGCTTACTATCTGCAAATAAACTATTGGCTAGTACATTATAAGCCGCTTATAATACTCTGATAAATGGATAATAATCAACTTTGAACTTCTTTTGTGAGCAAATCACGGAATAAATATTACTTTGACTATATAATATAAGAAAAGAAGAAAAAAAAGGAGATTTATTATGAAAGCAATTACTATAACAAGCGCAAACTTCGAAAGTGAAGTATTGAAAAGTGATAAACCTGTATTGATTGATTTTTACGCTAACTGGTGTGGACCATGTAAAATGCTATCCCCAGTTATTGAAAAGCTTGCCGAAGAACTTGACTACGCTAAGGTAGGCAAAGTAAACGTTGATGAAGAAGGTACTTTAGCATCGTCTTTCGGTGTCATGAGCATACCTACGATAGTTGTTGTAAAAAACGGTAAAGTAACCAACAAGGCAGTTGGAGTTCAGTCAAAAGACAAGCTTATCAGCATGCTAAGCTAATCAAGTATTTTAGCCAAGCTCCCCTTATTTAAGACGGTAACTTTCCCTCGGGAAAGTTCTACCAAGCCGTCTTTTTGAAAATTTTGCAAAAGTCTAGTTACCACCTCTCTGGCGGAAGCTAGATTTTTTGCAATTTCTTCGTGCGTTACTTTAAGCACATTGGTTTTTGCTTTACTTGTTTCATCATAAAGATACATAGCAAGCCTTTTGTCCATACTAAAAAACAAAAGCTGTTGCATCGCCCACATAACGTCAGAAAACCTTTCTACCGCAAGTTTTAGGGCAAAATTGGCAACCTTTAGGTTGCTTTTTTCTATTGAAGAAAAATTTGATGCCGCTATTTGAAGAACTTCCACATCGGCATCTGCTTCGATATGAACTTCAAATGCAATACAATTCATTACGCATGAAGCCGACATAATGCACGTTTCACCCTCTTCCAAATAATAAAGTGTTATTTCTCTGCCCTCTTCGGACAGCATATATGCGCGTACTTTACCTTTAAGTACAATTAGCACTCCTGAGCACTGTCCACTATCTCCGTGAATTTGCTCTCCTTTCCTATAGGTTTTACGGGATATCCCTTGTTGTAGCAACGCTTTTTCGCTTTCGCTTAAAATTTCATAAAACTCTATTTTTTCGGAATAATCCATTTACCCTCCAATAATTACTCATTATATATCTATGATACAAAAAAAGACTGCCATAAGGCAATCTTTTTTAGAAAATTATAATAATACTTTAGCTTAGATGAACAATGTTGTGCCGGCATTTTCGTTTTTGCTAATATATGTTGCCACGCCTGCATACTCAATTCCGTCAATTAGCTCTTCTTCTTTTATCCCCATCAAATCCATACTCATAGTACAAGCTATCATCTTAACACCTGCCTCTTTGGCCTTTGCTATCATAGTTCCTATATTGTCCACATTCTTCTTTTTCATAATGGACTTAATCATTTTTTGACCGAATCCACCCATATTCATATTAGAGAGAGGCAATTTTTCTGCTCCTCTTGGCATCATAGAGCCAAACATTTTTTCTATTAGACTCTTTTTAACTTTGACTTTATTATCCTTCCTTAGTGCATTTATCCCCCAGAAGGTAAAGAACATAGTCACTTCTTTCCCTTGAACGGCGGCGCCTTGGGCTATTATCATAGAAGCTATTACCTTGTCTAGTTCTCCGCTAAAAACTACTATTGTAGCGTTATGTTGACCGCCAACTATATTGCAGCTTTTGCCGCCATCGCCTTTTTCAATAACAGCGGTATATTTGCCACCGCCAACTTGCAAGTCAAGTAACTTATGTCCATTTGTCTTACTCCAGCTCCTTATATCGGATGTAAAACCACAATCGGTTGCAACAACCTTTAAGACTTCTCCTACTTTCATCGAAGAAAGCTCCTTATAAGTTGCCATAAGCGGACCTGGGCATTGTATACCCGTTACATCTAATTCCTTAATTTCAGTAGCGTAATTTTCGTTGTCGTTACCTTCTATTTCTACCTTTCCACTAATAAGCTGCGGTTGGTATTTTTGATTTAGATAAGTTGAATACCCTCCCGAAAGGTTATATAGGTTGGTAAAACCATTGGCTTTAAGAATTTTTATCGCCATATATGCTCTAAGTCCCACTCGACAACTCACATAAATAGGGGTATCTTTAGAAACAGTAATTTTATCTAAATTATCTCTTAAAGTATCAAGTTCTAAATTTACCGAACCTTCAATATGCCCATTTTCAAATTCAAAAGGAGTCCTTACATCTAACAAAAATCCGCCGTCCGCTATTATTTTATCTATATCTTGGGAATATGCCATACTATACATACCGCTCTCTATGTTTTCGGCGATATACCCTAAAATATTTACAGGGTCCTTTGCCGAAGAATACGGGGGCGCGTAGCATAGTTCCAAATCACTTAAGTCAAACACACTTCCATTTAGCCTCATAACCGAAGAAATAACGTCAATTCTCTTTTCCGTTCCTTCCCTTCCCACCGCCTGTGCACCCAAAATCCTGCCGTCCTTGGCATATAGAAGCTTAAGCGCTATATTGGTTGAATTAGGATAATAACCCGCGTGATTGGCTCTATGCGCGTGAATAATATTATACTCAATCTTTTTGTCAATTAACGTTGCTTCATTAGCGCCTGTTGCTGCCACGGTTAGGTCAAAAACTTTTATAACGCTCGCTCCCAAAATTTTGCTGGGCTTAATCTTCATTCCGCTAATATAATCGGCAACTAATCTGCCTTGACGATTTGCCCCCCATGCAAGAGGCACAGCATAACTACTATTGTCAAGAGGATTAATAACTTCTATCATATCTCCTATGGCAAAAATATCCCCTTCTTTCTTATTGTCAACATCAAGAACATTAAAATTAGCATCGGTTATTATATGTCCTCTTTGCCCTAACT
Organism: uncultured Christensenella sp.; assembly: GCA_964367755.1. Taxonomy (GTDB): domain Bacteria; phylum Bacillota; class Clostridia; order Christensenellales; family DTU072; genus CAG-1782. The sequence continues at coordinate 7,903 of CAYIZR010000033.1, forward strand.
TAAGATTTGCCGTTTTAGCAAGGGTGTTTTCGGGAACTACTCCTAACGCCATTATCGTCATATCGGTAGGTATTTTTTTACCGCTATCAAGCACTACCGTTTTGCCTTTATCAATAAACTCTTTAATTCCGTCATTTAGTATGACGTTTATTCCGTGAATATTAAGTTCCTGATGAACAATTTGCGCCATCTCAAAATCCAAATTACGCATTACTTGTCTTTGCTTTTCTACCAAAGTAACATTCATCCCCAATTCACGTAGATTTTCCGCCATTTCCACACCAATAAAGCCTCCGCCTATTACGACGGCATTTTTTACGTTTTTGCTTATTACGTAATCTTTAATTTTGTAAGTGTCGGGAATATTGCGCAAACTAAAGACATTTTCAGATTCCCCTATATTGGGTATTTTGGGGCTAAGGGGTTTGGCTCCGCAAGAAAGAATAAGCTTGTCATAGCTCTCAACGTATTCTTCTCCTGTGGCAATATTTTTTATAGTGACAGTCTTTTCTTTTTTATTAATAGAAACAACCTCACTTTTTACTCGTATGTCGACATTAAAGCGTTTTGTCATACCTACAACGGTTTGAACCTGCAGTTTTTGCTTGTCCTTTATTACATCGCCAATATAATATGGCAAGCCGCAATTTGCGTAAGAAATATACTCGTCACGCTCTATCATAACAAGCTCATATTCTTCGGACAGTCTTCTTAAACGGGCTATCGCTGTGGCTCCGCCTGCCACGCCCCCTACAACTAGTATTTTCATGTTATTCCTCCATTTATAGTATTGAGCTAAAAAAAATAGTAAAATACATAAAAAAGACATATTTTACTATTTTTACAACTAAGTTATTAAAAAAATATTTGCTATTCTTTTTCGAATTCGCTCTTGCCTACTCCGCAGACCGGGCAGAGGAAATCGTCGGGAACATCTTGCCAAAGGGTGCTAGGCGCTATTCCCTCTTCGGGCAAACCTAATACTTCATCATAAACAAAGCCGCAAACTGAACAAACGTATTTACTCATCTTCTTTACCTCCGTTTTCTATATTTTATAATTTTGGAATAACATTTTCTGTGACAAAGTCACATTTTGGATTTACAATACTTGCTAT
>CAYIZR010000034.1:0-8935 GCA_964367755.1 uncultured Christensenella sp.
CTACAGGAGAGGAAGAAACAGACTCAATAACTTTTTCGTATGCGCCTTCTTCCTTTTCTTCGTCTATTGTATACCTTACTATTACTTCATCTTCTCTTTCCTCAGCGCCATCTAAAAAGTTGCGTATGGCATCAATAAGCGGAGGTATATCAGAGAATTTAGTTATTTTGTCCACAGCAAGATAGTTTTGATTGTTTTCTTCTATTTTATCTATTGGCAAAATACTAAATATCTTCTTGTTTTTTGCAATGGCTTCCTGCATTAGCATCGTTGTGGGACGCATAATGACCAAATCTGCGGCAGTTAAAGCAAAATTCATATCTAAGCTTTCGTTAAATGCAATAAAATTCTTTTCCCTTGCCAAAGCAAGAAACTTACGGTTTTTTCCGCACGCAAAAACTATATTGGCATCAAAGCGCGCTTCAAAAACAGCATCTGCCAAATTAAAAAAGCGCTCATCTCCTATATACGAAGCACAAAACAGAAGTGTTTTTTTGGAAGTATCAATGTTAAGTTTTTTTGCTGCTGCGCCGTATTCCATAGGAGCAAAATATTTGCTCTCTATTGGCAAATCTATTATTTCTATTTTTTCCTCGGCTATTCCCTCAGCAATTAGTGCTTGCTTGATTTCCATATTGTCCACAAAATACAAATCTACATTTTTATTTACTATGCGCTTATCCAAAGTAAACTCATCATAAGCTACAACAACTTTTGAGCCGCTACCTTGAGCGATTACCGCATTGACACAACTATGCAACAAAGCTTGGTCAGTTACTACCACCACCTCAGGATTATAACGTGATAACACATTGCCTATCCTTTTTTCCTTTCCGCTACTAATATTTAAGAAAGGAAGAGGCTTTTTTAGTCTTTTGTCGGCTTGCTTATTTAGTAAAGATAAAGACATATTCCTGATTCTAAATCTAAAGGAAGAATCTGAAGGAATAATTCTATCCGACAAGTTACTAATAACTAGACTTTCCAATTCTTTTTTTGCTACTATTATCCCGACCCGGTCATTCTTTTTTGTGAATTCACTTTTTAGAACGTTAGCCACGCTGTTTTTATGTGTGTCGGTAAAAAATATTGCTGTTTTTTTGTTATACATCAATTACCCCCGATTTATTCTTTTTCTTAACATATCGTATTTTTTCAAAGGCGTATCAGTCTTTATATATAATACCTGCTGAACTAGTTTGCAGTCAAACACATTTCGTTGCCTTTCGTCCAAAATTTCTTTTGCTTCAATAGTTTTTATATCGCTTGCAGAAACCGTTTCCAATTCATCTCCGGCATAGAAACGGTTGCGTTGGATTACTTTAAGAAGCTTTTTTTCGATGTCATAGTCAACAACTTCGGCAACAAAAGTATAATCGTTGTCGGGCTTTGAAGTATGATAGCACTGCTCAATATTATTGAGATAAAACCCGCTTGTATACTCCCTATGATTAACTTTTAATAATTCTTCTTCCAAAGAATTGTCATAAATATTGCCTTTATAGTAATCGTCGATACGCTTGCGATAAGCGTTGATAACTGTACCTAAATAATATTCTGACTTCATTCTTCCTTCAATTTTTAACGAACTTACTCCTGCCTTAATTATCTTATCTAAAAATGACATAGTGTTCATATCTTTGGAATTGAGAATATAAGTCCCTCTATCGTCCTCACAAATAGTCAAGGGATTATCCTTCCTGCTTACCTCGCTAATATTATACTCCCAACGGCAGGCTTGAACGCATTCTCCCCTGTTACTGTCACGATTCGATAAATACGTGCTAAGTAGACATCTTCCACTGTAAGAAATACACATAGCGCCGTGAATAAATGCCTCAAGCTCCACACTATCGCCAACATAATCGGAAATTTCTTTTATATTATCTAAATTAAGCTCCCTTGCAAGAACCACTCTGGATACTCCTATATCACGCCAAAAAGCCACCGCATACTTATTGGTGGTATTAGCTTGTGTAGAAAGATGTATTTCAAAATTCGAAAAATGTTTTTTTATGTAATATACGACACCTGCATCGCTGACAATTAACGCATCAACGCCAATTCTTTTTAACTCTACCAAATAATCATATAGCATAGGAAAATCAGTATTCATAGCAAAAATATTGACAGTTATGTATATTTTTTTGTTAATAGAATGAGCAAATTTTACCGCTGCTTCTATTTCTTCTATCTCAAAATTGGTAGCGTATGAGCGCAATCCAAAATTTTTACCGCCCAAATAACAAGCATCCGCCCCAAAATGCAAGGCGGTATATAATTTTGACAAGCTCCCAACTGGAGCTAAAAGCTCTGCTTTTTTCATATAATCTCCAATCACAGCTTTTTGATTATCAATACCCCGTCATCTATGTCATATCTACTAACATTGACGGCAGTGCTGTTGCCTATATAGTTCAAAAAATCTTTCATCGCCTTAACAATTGTACGATGCTTTCTTTTTGCCTCTCCGTCTTTATCTACAAAGCGGTTAATATGAATATTGTCCACAAAAATAGTGCCGTTTTTGCTTACCATAGGTAAAAGTGTCTTAAATAGCTCCAAATAATGTGACTTAGGCCCGTCAAGAATTACCATATCATAGCTGTTACCGTCCATCATAAAAACAACGTCGTTGCAGTCGCCTAGCAAAAATTCCACTCTGTCAGTTAATCCGCATTTTGCAAAATTACTTTTTGCTATAGTTTGTACTTCTTCGTCTATTTCTATGGTAGTTAGCATAGCATTAGAATTGTTAAGAGCTATTATTCCGCTTGTACCTATGCAAGTACCTATTTCCAAAATCTTCTCAGGTAAGTTATCTTTGACACATTTTGCAAGAAGTTTTGCTGTCTCTTCCCTCATAACAGGGACATATTCTTCCCAAGCTTCATTGCGCAAAGTATTTACAAAAACATCAATTTCGGCAGGTAGCATTATTTAGTTAATTACTATGGGAATAACCATAGGTCTTTTCTTTAGTTTACTTTCAAGCTTCTTGCCGATTATTTTGCGTAAATACTTCTTTGCCTCACTTATTTCCATATCACGCAAAGAACCTGCATTGATTTCCAAAAGAACATCGTTTCTTAATTCTTCGTTGTAAGCTTCGTTTACGTTTATGCCTCGGCAAATAATAATGGGTTGCATAACCTCGCCGTCTATATCGCTGTTTAACGAAACAATTGCAATAATTATACCGTCAACTCCAAGTAGCTTTCTGTCACGCAAGAGCATTTCCGAATTTTCCGCAACCGAACATCCGTCAAGCATAAAATTTCCTGATGGTACATTATTGCCCCTTCTTAAACCGGTTTTGTCCACCTCAATAGTACATCCAAGCGCGGGCAACATAATATTACTTTCCGGAATACCCATCTCTAGTGCCAAATCCTTATGAAGCTTCAAATGGCGGAATTCTCCATGTACAGGTACAAAATAAGTGGGCTTAAGCAAGCTCATCATTAACTTTAATTCTTCGGTACAAGCATGCCCCGAAGTGTGGATTTCACTCAAGGCTTGATAAACAACGTTTACTCCCTTACGGCAAAGATTATTAATTACGTTATAAATCATCCTCTCATTGCCAGGGATTGGCGAGGAGCTAAGCATAACGGTATCTAATTCGTTAATAGTAACTTTCTTAAACTCGTCATTACTCATTCTGGTAAGCGCGCTCATAGGCTCGCCTTGTGTGCCTGTAGAGATAATACATATCCTGTCATATGGTATTTTATTAACTTTATCCAATTCAACAACCATATCGTCATCAACCTTGAGCTCTCCCAAAGTTTTGGCTATTTCCACTATTTTTATCATACTTCTGCCCGAAAAAGCCACCCGCCTGTTATGTTTAACAGCGCAGTCAATTATTTGTTGAACACGGTGGACATTACTTGCAAAAGTAGCTACGATTATCCTTTTGTCTTTATTCAAATCGAATTGTGCAGATAGCGCCTTATAAACGCTTTTTTCGCTCATGCTATAACCGCTTTTTTCTACATTAGTGCTATCCATCATAAGCAAAAGCACGCCTTTTGTGCCAATCTCAGATATCCTTGCTAAATCGGTAGGTTTACCATCGATTGGAGTATGATCAATTTTGAAATCGCCCGTCATAAAAATCACTCCTTTTGGAGTGGTTATACTCATTGCATAGCTCCCTGCAATGGAATGAGTCATTCTAACAAACTCTACCGAAAACTTACCTGCGGTTATTACTTGTCTATCCTCTACCGCAATTAGCTTTGCATTCTTAAATTTTGCCTCTATAAGTTTACTGTTAAGAATTCCTAAAGCTAGCTTGCTACCATAAACTGGAACATTTATATCTTTCAAAAAGAACTGCAGCGCTCCTATATGATCTTCATGTCCGTGTGTAATAAATACACCTCTTACTTTACTTGCGTTGGACTTTAGGTAAGTATAATCGGGTATTACATAATCAATTCCCGGTGTTTCTTCCAAATTAGGAAAACTAAGTCCGGCATCGACAACGATGATATCTTCACCGTACTCAATTACCGTCATATTTTTACCTATTTCTCCTATTCCGCCCAAAAACGCAATTTTTACTCTTTTTGCCAAATTTCACCTCTATATTTCAAATTTTTCTTTTTTCTATATTATATATTAAATAAGCGCATTTAACAAGCGAATTTTGCATAAATACCGCATTCTTATACATTCTAATGCTATAAACGGAGGATTTTTTATGAAAGCTGTTATTATGGCAGGTGGCAAAGGGACACGCCTAATGCCCCTCACAAAAGATATCCCCAAACCTATGGTAAAAATTATTGACAAGCCAGTACTTGAGCATACCATTGAACTGCTAAAAAAACACAAAATAACCGAAATAGCTATAACTTTAGGATATATGCCTGAACGCATTATAGACTATTTTGGAGACGGAAAAAAATGGAATGTTGACATAACTTACTTCATTGAAGATACCCCTTTGGGTACCGCAGGAAGCGTAAAAAGGACACATAACTTTGTAAGCGATGACTTTTTGGTAATGAGCGGAGACGCTTATACCGAAATAAATATTACTAAGGCAATTCGCTTCCACCACGCCAAAGAATCAATATTTACCCTTGTCGCCCAACCTCACCAAAACCCAATTGGTTTAGGCACTTTAGAAATAGACATAAATAATAGAGTTTCTGCATTTATAGAAAAACCAAAAAATGTCGTTCCCTCCTTAATAAATACCGGTATATATATAATTAACAAAAGCGTAATAAATTTAATCCCAGAGGGCTTCTACGACTTCGGAAAACAACTTATTCCCAAACTAAAGGACAAAGTATGCGCCTATGTTGACTATGCCTATTGGTCAGATATTGGCACGCTAACAAGCTATTATAGAACGAATGAAAAAGTAGCTATTGAATTAGAATCAATACAACAAAGAAGCTAATATTGCTAAAAATGTAAATAAAAAACGAACCAAATATCTCTTTTGGTTCGTTTTTTATTTATAGCAAAAGAAAATCAGTCAAAACTTACTTACCAAAAAGCTTTTTGCGCCTTTCGATAATATTGCCCAACATAATTTTTTCCTTAGATTTCTTTTCCTTTGTTTTGGACTTTTTGATACCATCGTCTTGCTCTACATCAACTATTGGCTTTTGCTCGGGAGCAATGAGAGAACTTTTGTATATTGACATTTTCTTTAATCCCAAAATAAATAATTTGTTCTCTTCCGACCAATCTTCCAGACCGTCATCTATATTATCGTCCAAACTTTCTCTTGACAAAAATACTTTGTCTTTTTCGGTTTGTCCTGCTTTTCTATTAAGAATATCATAGATTATCGGCACTATAAACAGTGTAAGCATAGTAGAAAATACCATACCGCCAATAGCCGTAATTGCTAGAGGTTGTAGCATTGACCCTCCTTCCGAACCGTCTGCCGCCATAGCAACAAGAGCAACTATGGTAGTTAACGCAGTCATCAAAATCGGTCGCAATCTATCCATTCCCGTTCTAATAAGCGCTACTTTCTTAGGTATTCCTTTGCGTATTAGCTGATTACAATAATCCACAAAAACTATACCATTATTAACCACAACACCCATCAAAACAACTAAGCCCATTAGAGCCATAACGCTAAGTGGCTGATTACTAAATAACAAAGCGAATACACCTCCGGTAAAGGCAAGTGGTATGGTAAACATAATAATCAATGGTGACTTTATCGATTGGAATTGCGCCACCATAATAAGATATATAAGGGCTATAGCAAGCGCAAGAATAAATATAAGCGTTTCAAAAACCTCTTCAACATATGGATTGCCCGAGGTAAGCGAGGCTTCTACGCTATCATCAAAATCGAACTCTTCAACTGATTTATTTAGTTTAGTTTGTATTTCGTTACTACCATATTCGGGATTGTATTCGAAAGTTAAGTTCATTGTTCTGCGTTTGCCGCTATGAGCTATAGACATATATGCGTCTTCTTTTACAAAACTTTTTGGTATTGCTTCGGTACTGCCTACAGGAATAGGACGGTATATTATTTCGTCATTCTCATCTTTTTCAAAACATTCGTCGCTAAGCAACTTGTATAAGGGTACTATTTTTGTTTCTGCGCCGGTATTTAACATATCTTGAGAAGCAATGCTCATAGTCATTAAATCAAACTTTTCTGCCAAAGTTGAAGAATAGAATATTTCGTTACCTTTTTTGTTTAATGTAATTGTTTCCTCTACAATTTCCTCAGTTTCTGCGTTTTCAAAAACTTTAGTAAACTGAAAACTATTCCCGGAAAGTTTTACGGGTATATTGCCGCCTTCGGGCACATAATAATAATCTTCTTCGCCTAAGACCGTAAACACGCCTATTCCACTGTCGTTTTTCATATAGTAATCAGCAACGCCCGCTGTATCAGAAGTGTTATTTGTCATAAACACTTTTACATCATTTTCGCTAACATCGGTACATTCATACCAAGTAGTATTTTTGTAGCTTAAATCATAAATAAATACCTTGCCGTCACTCTCAATATTGTCGGTATACAGATTAACACTGTTAGTAGAACTTACCGTACTAAGCGCCGAAGAAACCTGCAAATATACTTGCGCAACCGTCAAACCGTATTTATTTGCATTCTCTCTGTCCACTACTATGCGGTATTCTTTATTCTCGCTTTCTAGTCCTGTTTCAATGGAAGTAACACCCTCAATGGTATAAGCTGTTTTGCCGTCTTCTCCCACCGTCTTAAATTGATTAGCAAAATTTTCTGCGTCCCTTCTAAGCTTGTCAAGATCGTTGCCGTAGAGCTTAACAGAAAAAGAATCACTTCCCATTCCTAGAGAACTCATCATATCCCCGTTGCTTACTTGATACTCAAAAATACCCTTATTAACTTCATCTCTCGAAAGTATTTCATCAATAATCTGTTTTAACTTGATAGAGCCAATTTCACGCTCTTTTTCGTCCACAAGCATAACCTTTGCTTGTATGCTTTGTTCACCTAGACTAAAACCGTTTACGTTAAGTCCTGAAGAAACATAAAGTCCCACTGCATTTATCGCGCTTAGCCAATTAGCATCCTTAATTGTCTTATAAGTAACCAAAGAAGAATTTATGTCGGCATCCACTTCCCTAATAAGGATTTCTCCATTGAACATATCCCGAAGTTGGTTAATAGTATAATCTACTGCGGCATCATAATTATAATAATCATCTCCGCTCTTTCCTTCATTATATTTTGCAAGTCCCGCTCTGTCTATTGTGGCAGTTATTGCCATTGTCGAACTGTCGGAAGTGGGAAACATAACCATATCCATTTGAAAAATACTATATATACTTCCGCCGAACAAAACTAAAACGATAATTAAAGGCACTATTTTATGACGCAAAAAGAAGTTCAACGTTTTTGCATAGCCTTTTAGTATAGCCTTCATTGCTTTAGTTTCGTCTTTGGCTTTTTTGGACATAAAAGTAGACGATGCCATAGGCACAAGCGTCAAGGCAACAAGCAAGGAAGCCAATAAAGAAAAGCAAATAGTTAGCGCCATATCGGTAAATATTTCTTTGGTCAAGCCACTAATAAATGCTATGGGCAAAAATACTATCATTGTAGTTAGCGTAGAAGCAATAATTGCCCCTCCAACTTGTTTTGCCCCCTGAACTGCGGCCAAAAACTTGTCTTTACCTTGCGCCTTCATACGATAAATATTTTCCAAAACAACAATAGAATTATCCACAAGCATACCTACGCCTAATGCCAAGCCGCCCATAGAAACAATATTGAGTGAAACTCCCGAAAAATACATTAAAACAAAAGTAAATATTACGCTAATTACTATTGAAGAACCTACCACAATAGTTGCTTTTATATTCCGCAAAAATAACATTAGTATCAAAACAGCAAGCAAACCACCCAAAATTAGATTGCTTAAAACAGTATCTAACATAAAGTTAATAGAATTACCGTCATTGCTAAGTACGGTATAAGTGAAGCCTTCCATTCCAGATTCATTTTTTAGACTGTCCAACATTTCCAAAATACCGTTAGTAGCTTCTACAGTCGATTTGTCAGGCTCTTTGTTTACACTGACAATAACTGCTCCGCTGTTAGAAAAAATGTCACTATCGCCGTCCAAAGCTCTTGTAAGCATATATGTTAGGCTCTTTGTAGAATTATCAAAGAAAGTTACGTCAGCAAATGAAGAAAGATTAAGAGGTACAATCATCGTATCTTGTATGCCCTCGATTGTTTGTCTAAGTTGGGGTATATTTATTTGGTATGTTCCACCCTCTTCTTCGGGCAAAATAATTGTGCCTTCTTCGGTAAACCCACTAAAAAAGTTTATCCCCTGCTTTATGTCCTCCAAAACTTGCTCATTGGTTCTTTCGGCAAAATATTCGTATAGTGGATTATCAGGCGATGTTTCTGCCGCCGCGCGCATTGCTATTATAT
>CAYIZR010000035.1:0-8913 GCA_964367755.1 uncultured Christensenella sp.
TTTGTGGCAAATGAAACAAAGGCGCGCGAAATTGTGAAAAATTTTGATGCAATAGCTTGCGATATGGAAAGCGGTGCAATTGGACAGATTGCATATATCGAAAACGTGTCTTTTGTTGTTTTGCGTTGTGTTTCGGACAGCGCGCATGAGAGTGCGGAAGTATCATTTAACGATGTAGTCGTTTATGCTGCTAGCAAATTGTCTGAAGCCGTAGTGAGAGTTATTAAGCAACTCTAAAAAAAAGAGATAAACAATGAGTAAAATAAAACAATTTAATACAAGTAAAAGTAATATAACGTTTGCAATTATTGTTGACATTTTTATATTTTTTGCATCATTTACATTTTCATATATAATTGATTCTATGAACATTGGCATAATACACAATGCCCATTTCGGTGTGGTGATGCTACTGACTTTGCCTTGTATGGCAACTACTGTAACAATAATGTATTTTATGCGTATGTACAGGATTATGTGGCGTTATGCAGGTACGTTGGAGTTGGTAAAAATTATTTTTGTGGCGGGCTTAAGTTTGGTTTTGGGCGGGGTATACCGTGGACTATTTGCTTTGGCTGGGCCTAAATATAACGTTCACCTAAGTTTGATTATTATAGGTTACATGCTTTTCTTTTTGTTTTCCATCAGCTATAAAATATTTGCTAAGATTTTGCAAGGAGTTAGGAATAGACTTAATATGCAGAAAAATTTTTCAAATGATGTCAATAGAGTAATAGTCTATGGGGCAGGATATACGGGCGCTGCTTTGGTCAAAAGAATGCTAAATAATCCTAAAGATGGATATTTGCCTGTTGCTATAATAGATGATGACAACGAAAAGAAAGATACCACAGTAAGCGGAATTACTGTAGTGGGTAACCGCGAAGCAATTAAAGATTCAATAGCGAAGTACAAAGTTAAGGTTATTGCTATTGCTATAACCGAACTTACCAAAAAAGAATTGCGCTCGATTTTTGATTACATAAAGCAATTTAATGTCCGTATTATGATTACTAATAATTTTAAGGACGCAAGCAGCGAAATAAATTCCGACATAATCAGCATAAGAAACATAAAAATAGAGGATTTACTGCACCGTGACGAACATACAATGAATAGAGAGCTTGTAGATTCTGTCATAAAAAATAAAACTGTTATGGTCACCGGCGGAGCAGGAAGTATAGGTAGCGAATTATGCCGTCAGGCGCTTTTTTACGGTTGCAAAAAGCTAGTTATTTTCGACCAAAGTGAAAACGGAATGTTCGAATTTAATGAGGAATTAAAGAAAGCTTATCCTAAAAATAGATACTTTTTGGAGATGGGAACGGTAAGAGACAGAACCAAATTGCGCGCTGTTATGGAAAAATATAAGCCGGAAATTGTATTTCACGCAGCTGCATATAAGCATGTTCCAATGATGGAGATTTCTGCCGACGAATCAATAAAAAACAATGTGTTCGGAACGAAGAACGTTATTGAACAATGCAATGAAAGCGGAGTAGGTAAGTTTATACTTATTTCTACGGACAAAGCCATAAATCCGGCAAACGTTATGGGAGCTACCAAGCGTGTGGCAGAGTTATTTTTACAAAATACGGCAAAAACCTCTAAAACACAATTGGCCGCGGTAAGATTTGGTAATGTTTTGGGTAGTAGCGGGAGCGTAATACCTACCTTTATCAAGCAAATAAATGAAGGCGGGCCTATTACCGTTACCGACAAACAAATGAAGAGATATTTTATGACAATACCCGAAGCAGTAAGATTAGTGCTTCAAGCAGGCGCCATGGCAAACGGAGGTGAAGTATTCGTTTTGGATATGGGAGAGCCTGTTTATATTTATGATTTGGCAAAAGATTTGATACTTATGAGCGGTATGGTGCCCAATAAGGATATAGAAATAAAAATCAGTGGCTTGCGTCCAGGTGAAAAACTATTTGAAGAATTGCAGTATGGAGATGAAAACGTAGACAAGACAAGACACAAGGATATATTTGTATGCAAGTTAAACGTTGGCGCAAAAAACGTGCCTGAGATGCTTGCGCGTATTTTGAAAGTTGCCGAGGAAGGAAACAAAGAGGAAGCAGAAAAGCTATTGTTTGAATTGGTTCCCAGTGATTATCGCTGTAAAAACAAAAATCCAGAGGCGAGAGTATAATCAATAACAAAAAAAGGAGAATTATGAAACATTTCGGAACAGACGGTATCAGAGCTTTGGGGATGGTCTTTAACTCGGAGTATTTGGAAAAAATTTCGGGCGGAATAGTCGCTCTTAATAATTGTAAGAAAATAATAATAGGCAGGGATACCCGTGTCAGCGGAAAAGCCATCGAGCAAAAAATGGCAGAATTATTGTCGGCAAAAGGGGTAGCCGTTGTTATAGCAGGGATTGTGCCTACACCAACCCTTGCTTATTTAACTCAATTCCTTAACTGTGACTATGGAATAATGTTGTCGGCAAGCCATAATCCTCCCGAGTATAACGGCATAAAATTGTTTAATGACAAGGGAGAAAAGGTTAGTGAAGAAATTGAGCTTGCTTGTGAAGAATATATAGAAAACCCATATCCTATTCCCGACAAAAAGGGTAGTGTTGCGTGTTATTCGGGTATAAATGAATACATAAACTATCTTTTGGACAAAATTAAACCCGATCTAAAGGGTATGAAGATTTTGCTTGACACTTGCAACGGTGCAACGTCGGTAGTAGCCGACAAGCTTTTTTATGATGCAAAAGCTAATGTGACTATAATCAATAGCGAAACTAACGGAATAAATATAAATCGCAACTGTGGCGCGACTGTGCCGGAATGTCTTTTGAACGCTATGAAAGGTAGTGATTATGACATAGGCTTTTCTTTTGACGGTGACGGCGACAGAGTGATGTGTGTTGTCGGTGACAAGATTTTTAACGGTGACCATATTATGTATGTTCATAGCAAGGCGCTGCTTGAAAAAAGCAAGCTTAGGGGCAATGCTATGGTTGGTACAATTATGAGCAACTTAGGCACCGAAAAAGCCTGCAAAAAAGCAGGGATTAAGCTAATCAGAACCGGTGTCGGCGATAAGATGGTTTTTCGTGAAATGGAAAAGAATGATTATAATTTGGGTGGGGAAGAGAGTGGCCACATAATTTTTATGGATTATTTGAGAACGGGCGATGGTATGCTTGCGGCCCTGCTCACCGCTGTTTTGCATAAACAACAACCCATTGATATCTTAGACGATATTGTGGAGTGTCCTTCGGTAAGTGACTTTGTTATGAGTGACAAATTGGGAATGGAGAACTTCAAAAAAAGTAAAGTAATAAAAGAGTTTTTACAAGCATTGGAAAAAAAGTGTCGTACCGTTGTGCGTCCGAGTGGAACTGAGCCGAAAATAAGAATATTAGTAGAGGCGGAGAGTTTGTCGGAAGCAAGGGCGATTGCTGATAAAATTAAGGAGACAATTTATGAGAATATTTAGAATAAATGAGGAGAGGCTGCCACATGTGCAAGTGTCCGGCAGAACGCTTAAGGGCGTGCAAGATTATTTTTTGAAGGAAGTGGAAGAAATAGATAGTTTGTATCATATTCCTGCCGATGTTGAGGGTTATTACTGTGTTATTTATAACGACACTCCCCTTTTGACATTCAAGTTTTTGGAAGAACTGAGCATTGAGTGCGAGGCTCTTAAGACCGCTTACCTAATTGGTGACGGTTATATTACTAAAAAGGGATATGACGGCAATTATACCCGTTGCGAGAGTCCTTTGGCATATCATGTAAATGACTATTCGGATATATCTCACGTTTCGATTTATCTAAAAAACTATGTATTAAACAAATTATTTAATAAGAACGTAATTGTTTATGATCCCAACACTACTTATATTGATTTGGATGTGGAGATTGAAGAGGGAGCCATTATTCATCCTATGGTAACATTGTCAGGTAAAACTGTTATTCGTAAAAAGGCTGTTGTTTTTTCGGGCTGTGAAATAAAAGATACCATAGTTGGAGAGAACGTAGATATAAGGGCAACTTACTCATTGGAGGCAAAAATTGGCAACAACACTACCGTTGGCCCCTTTGCTTGCCTAAGAAAGGGTGCAAATATTGGCGCTTACTGCCGTGTAGGTGACTTTGTAGAAGTTAAAAACAGTAATATTAGCGATGGTGTAAAAATGGCGCACTTAGCTTACGTAGGCGACAGCGATGTGGGAGAAAATACCAACGTAGGTTGCGGAGCAGTCTTTGCTAATTACAACGGAAAAACCAAATCGAGATGTCAAATAGGAAGTAACGTGTTTATCGGGGCAAATACTAACTTGGTAGCGCCTGTAAAGGTGGAAAGTGGAGCCTATATTGCGGCAGGTAGTACCATAACGCGCGATGTTCCGGCAGGAAACTTGTGTATAGCGCGTTCACGTCAGGTTTTCAAAGAGAATTGGGAGAGAAAATAACGCTACAATAGATTAAAACGGAGAAAAAAATGGATATGTTATCCGTACTTAGTAACTTCATAATAGAAGGGAAGGTGGTAAGTGTTGTTCCGATGGGTTTGGGGCACATAAATACCACCTTTTTGGTTACTACCGACAAAAATAAATATACCTTGCAAAAAATAAATAATACCGTTTTTATGAATATTGACGCGCTTATTGATAACATAGATAAAATAACAAGGTTTATTTCTGCCAAACGCCAATCGGTTGTATTGATACGCGCAAAAAATTATGCTAAATACGTATTTGACGGAGAAGCGTATTATAGGCTTTTTACTTTTTTTGAAGGATATTGTATTGATAGGGTAGAAAAAGAAGAGGATATGTACGCCGCAGGCGTTGCTTATGGGCAATTTCAGGCGGATTTGCAGGATTTTAATCAAGAATTATACGAAACAATTCCTGATTTTCATAATACAGTTGTCAGGTATGATAGTTTTCGCAAGGCGCTAGAAAGCGCAAGTCCGGAAAGAGCTGTTATTGCTAAAAAGGAAATAAAAGAATATCTAGATAGGTTTGGTTATGCTAGCGTTATTGTAGATAAGCTAAAAAGTGGCGAACTTCCTATTAGGGTCACTCACAACGATACCAAAATAAACAATATAGTCTTTGACAAAGCCACCAACGTTCCTATATGTGTAATTGACCTTGACACAGTAATGAAAGGTTGCTTGCTTTATGATTTTGGGGACGCTATTCGTTCGGGCGGGGTTGACACAGAGGAAGACGAAAAGGATATATCAATAGTTAAGCTTAAAGAAAATTATTTTGCTGCGTTTGCCAAAGGGTTTTTGCAGGGAACAAAAAGTTTTATTACAGAAAATGAGCGAGCTTTGCTTGCTATTTCGGCAATTTTGATGACTTTTGAATGTGGAATGCGATTTTTGACGGACTATCTTAATGGCGATATATATTTTAAGACAAGCTATAAAGAGCAGAATTTGGTAAGAGCAAGAACGCAATTAGCGTTAGTGATGGATATGGAAATAAAATTAGATAGTATGAAAAAAATTCTGGAGGATATATGGATAAAACAGAAATAAAAAATAATGCAACTTACGTTTTTTGTGAGTCAATTAGCGGAAAAGAAAATGCCGACACCATTTTGCATACCAGCTTTAATAAAGATAAGCTAATATTTAAGTTTTGCTGTAAAGAAAAATTCTTTTGCCCGAGGCATAAGGAATACAACGCGCCTCTTTTTGACGGAGATATAGTAGAACTAATGCTAACTTTGGGCGATATGCGCAAATATTTGGAGATAGAAGTTAATCAACACAACGCCCAATATTGCGTTTTGATAGATAATGAAACCGGAAGAAACTTTGACAAAATAACCAAACTTTCTGTTCCCGTTATAGAAAGCGAAGTAAAAATTGACAAAGAATACTGGGAATGTGTTATAATAATAAAAACTGAAGATTTGGTCAAGTTAGGGTGGCAAGAGGACAACTGCTTTGCTAATGCTCACAGGCAAAGTTATACCGTAACAGATGAACTTTTGCAATATTCACTAAACTCGGCATATGAGCCAAATTTTCATATTGTAAAAGCTTTTTTGAAACTAAATTGCGCATAATAATAAAGGGGTATAAAAATGAAAATATTAGTAACTGGCGGAGCCGGATATATTGCAAGTCACACCAACGTTATATTGCTTGAAAAGGGACATGATGTTGTTGCGCTGGATAATTTAAGTAATTCCAGTGAAGAAAGCATAAAAAGAGTTATGGAAATAACAGGTAAAAGTATTACCTTTTATAAGGGTGATTGTTGCGATAAAACAATGCTTGACAAAATCTTTTGTGAGCACAAAATAGATGCTGTTATTCACTTTGCCGGACTTAAGGCAGTGGGAGAAAGCTGTGAAAAGCCCATGCTTTATTATGAGAATAACCTTATGTCAGACTTGGCGTTGACCGAGATAATGGCGAAACATAATTGCAAAAACTTGGTGTTTTCTTCCTCGGCTACGGTGTATGGTATCCCTAAAGTTTTGCCGCTAACAGAGAGTTCTCCGCTATCAACAACCAATCCTTATGGGGCAACAAAGTTGATGGGAGAGCAGATATTCACAGACATTTATTTGGCTGATAAAAGTTGGCATATAATGCTTTTGCGGTATTTTAACCCGGTAGGCGCCCACGAAAGCGGAAAAATAGGAGAAAATCCCAAAGGTATACCTAACAATCTTATGCCATATATCAGTCAAGTGGCGGTTGGTAAGCTTAAAGCTTTGAAAATTTTTGGTAATGATTATTCCACTCCGGACGGTACTGGGGTGAGGGATTATATTCACGTGGTAGATTTGGCTAAGGCACATATAAAAGCCTTAGAAAATATCGACAAATACGGAATTGGCATTTTTAATATTGGTACAGGTGTAGGCTATTCCGTTCTTGATATGGTTAAAGCGTTTGCCAAGGCATCAAAAAAAGATGTGCCATATGAGTTTGCTCCCCGAAGGAGCGGCGACGTGGCAATGTGCTATTCAAATTGCGACAAAGCAAAAGAAGAATTGGGCTTTACCGCTGAAAAGACACTAGATGATATGTGTGTGGATTTGTGGCGGTGGCAACTAATGAATCCTAACGGATACGAAGGAAAATAGCTGCATTGACAAGCAAGTTACACAGTAAAAAAGTATTATTTATCGCATTAACTTTGATAATGGTTTTGTCATTATCATCTTGTCTTGCTATTTTGGGTGGGATAATTGGCGGTGTGGATACTTTTTTCAATTTTGTAGATAATTTTGGGAGTGAGACTTTACCCGAAAACGTTGTTTACGGTACGGAAAATAGTCTTGCAGTAGGCTTTAATAATGGGGATATGATTGCTTTTTGGGACGATTATTATGGATATGATTATGCTCTTGATATCTCTAAAAAGGATCAAACGGCATCTTATTCGCAAAGAGAAGCAGAGCATAATTTGTTATTTATAGAAGATGGTTTTGACCTAAAAGCCGCAGGCTATTTGTTTAGCGATAGCCTTAATCTAAAATTATACGCATATCCCGAAAGCGTTTCCGATGAAGTCGAAATTGTAGCAGAATACGATTATTACCCTATTTCCGCAAGTTATTATAATCAGTATACAAGTAGTGTGGGTTATAATTTTGTTACGATAGACTACTATATCGCAACAAGATACGAGTTATTCGAATTTTTTAGCTATATGATAATTTTCCGCCCAGAGGCAAAGTATACCAAGGAAAAAAGCGAGTCATATTATTTGGTAGACCAAAACATCTTGCTAGCTTATGACTTTTTGGCGCTTTATAATGATATATCTAAGGAGGATGCTTTTACTTACGAAATCACTAGCGCAATAGCGGCATTTGAAGATTCTGCGGCGTATAACTACGCTTATAGTCTTAATACAGATTCTAGCGCCGACATAAAGCTAAAATTTTATTACGAAATTGACCCTAATAATACCACAAATAGTTTTTCTACCTATTCCAATGCAGTTAGACCAAGCGATATTCCTCACTATACAATAGAAGATAATGAGAGGACTTTTGCCATTGACAGCCGAAGTCAAAGTGTATCGGTATCAAGCACAGACCAATTATATTTTGCCATAAAAAAAGGCTATAAGCCTAATTGCGTAGCAGGTAGTAATGCTGAGTACATTTATAACAAAATGCGCTCTATTTTGGCATCAATTAACAAGGATTCTGCAAGTGCTCCTACAAAAGTACATTATATATATGATTATTTGGTCAATACAGTTATTTACGATTATGAGTTTGTTTCTTTCACGCTTGAGCAAAGCGGAGAAAACAGTGTAGGGGTGTTTGCATATAAGTGTCTTTATATGGAAGGAGTATTCGGCTTTACCGACAAAAAGGAATTTTCTTCGGTTAATTGCGTGGCTATCTGTGATGGTTTAAGTAAAGCATTTTTGTGTATGACACAAATCGAAGGAATAGAAAGTATTAAGGTCTCGGGAACAGTAAATGGAGATGCTCATGCGTGGAATAAGGTAAAAATAAATTCCCGCTGGTACCTAGTTGACACTACCTGGGGTAATAAGCTTGACGGCACGAAAGAATACTTAAGTCATGACTATCTAATGGTTGCTGATGACCTTAGGCACAAAGAAGATAAATGGTATTATTACCCTGCAGCTACAGGCAAGTATGGTTATACTTTTAATTAGAATATTATAGTTGTTTGTATCCATAGCTACAAATAGATATATAAAAAGCTAATGCAAAGATAATAAGTAAAATGCATAAAGCTATTTTTTTAGGTTAAAAGAAAGAAGAAATTTTGACCAAAAGTGCAACATTTTTTTCTTAGACTTTTTATTTTTGCTTGCTAAAGCGGAACTTATATGATAATATGTTTTACGCTGACAAGCCGAAGTGGTGGAATGGCAGACGCGGCGGACTCAAAATCCGCTGTTGGCAACAA
>CAYIZR010000036.1:0-8413 GCA_964367755.1 uncultured Christensenella sp.
ATGTGTAATTAAGAATACCACATCACATCCTATTTTGTCAATACTGAATTTGTTTATATGCCCTTTTATAAAGGTAACTATTTTTTTATATGCGCTTGCATAAAAAAGTGTGATATGATAAAATTATAAAAACTGTATTCGGAGGTATTATGAACCCTTTATTTAAGATTTATTGTCGAATTTATCAAGGTATTTTTCGCATAGCTACCAACTTTTTGAATTTCAGACAGCCCAAAAGTATAGAAGGTCTGGATAAACTGCCTGAATTTGCCAAAAATTTAGGGTTGGACAACCTGCTAATTGTTACAGACGATGTTCTCCATAACAAACTAAAACTTATAGATAGCCTAAAAGAAGGATTAACTGCCGCAAATATAAGTTACATAGTTTATGACAAAACTATACCTAACCCCACCATACCCAATATCGAGGAAGGCTACTCTATATATAAGGAAAATAACTGTCAAGGAATAATAGCCTTCGGCGGTGGTTCTCCTATGGATTGCGCCAAAGGTATCGGCTGTCGCGTCGCCCGTCCAAACAAGACAATTCCACAAATGAAAGGCGTACTAAAAGTACTCAAAAAGCTCCCACCGCTATTTGCCATTCCCACTACCTCGGGAACAGGAAGCGAAGCTACTTTAGCTGCTGTTGTCAGCAATCCCGAAACTCACGAGAAATATCCCATAAACGACCCGGTTATTATCCCCAAGTATGTGGTTCTTGACCCGTATTTGACGATAAAACTTCCTAAACATATTACTTCTACAACCGGAGTTGACGCTCTAACGCACGCCGTTGAAGCATATATAGGCTCTAGCAATACTCAGCAAACCAAAGATATGGCAGTCAAGGCAACCAAACTTATTTTTGACAACCTTGTTACTGCATATGACAACGGTGAAGACATAAAAGCCAGAAAGAATATGCAGTGGGCATCTTATTTTGCCGGCGTTGCTTTTACCAGAGCTTATGTTGGCAACGTGCATGCAATAGCCCATACCTTGGGTGGACAATACGGTGTGCCTCACGGTCTTGCTAACGCCATTATTCTCCCTTATATACTTGATTTCTATGGAGAAAAAGCTCACAAAAAACTTGCCGAGCTTGCTTTTGCCGTAGGAATAAAAGAGGGAAGCGTTTCGGACAAAGCCAAAGCCTTTATCCAAAAAATAAAAGATATGAACGCTTATATGAATATACCAACCACAATTGACAACATAAAGGAAGAAGATATACCTTTGATGACAGATAGAGCATTTGCCGAAGCCAATCCCCTTTATCCGGTACCTGTTATTATGTCAAAAAAAGATTTTTCCGATATGTATAGAAAGCTAAAAGGATAATATATATAAAATATGCCTGTACAAAAACGGAATTTTAACAAAAAAAGAATAATTGCCGTTGCAATATTATTAACATTGTGTCTTGTTTCTCTTTCTTTAACAGGCACAATCTTAATTATTGCCCAAAAACAGCATCGTAGTTCCACAAGCCTATTCTATGAGAGTGTCCTTAAAGTAGTTTTGGTAACAAAAGACAGCGTGGAAGGCTCTTACGAAGATATAGAAGAATGTCGCGAAAGAAATAAGGATTATACCGTTCCAAAGATTTATCCAACCCTCTACAACTTTGATATTACCACGTTTAATGGCTTTGAGGTTTGTGTTTTCGGTGATGAAAACGCCCAAAATACCGTGCTTTATCTCCACGGCGGCGCTTTTATGTATCAGCCATTGGTTTTTCACTACGACTATTGCAAAAGACTTGCTGATACTCTAGGCGTAAAAGTATATATGCCAGTCTATCCAAAGGTGCCAAATTATAATCACGATTTCATTATGGAGTTTTTTTATGATTATTACCTTTCTTTATTGCAAAATATTTCCCACGAAAATATAGTTTTTATGGGAGATTCGGCAGGCGCTACAATGATTATCTTGCTTTCGCAGTACCTTTATGATAACAACATACCTCAACCCAAAGAAATTTTTGCATTCTCTCCATGCTCTGATACCTCTCTTACCAACGAAGAATTAAATAGTTATTCAGATTTGGACCCTATGCTTAATTTGCAAAATATGCAAATAAAAATTGGCGAATTTACCGGGGATACCGATCCCTTTGACCCTAGTGTAAATCCCTATTATTGCGACTTTGCCAATCTTCCTACTATAACGGTTTTTGTGGGTGGGCACGAATTGTTTTTACCTGACTGTAGAAGACTCAAAGACAAGCTAAAAGCACAAGATATACCCTTTAATTACTACGAATACCCTATGATGAATCACACCTTTGCTATATTCCCCATGGAAGAAAGCGCCGAGTGTATGGGCATTATAAAAAATATATGGGGAATTTGATTATAAATTTTTTTCTATACTAATAAAAGGATAAGTTTCCGAAGGTATCCCGCCCGCAACAAGGCGGGATTTTAAATAAAAACTATAAGCGCTACGGTTGCCTATTATTATGTGATCCAGTAATTTTATGTCAAGAGAATCTAACAGAGAACCTAAAGCAAAAGTGCTTTTGATATCTTCCTCTGAAGGTGAAAGAATTTCCGAAGGATGATTATGCGATATAATAACGCTTTTCGCGCGATGACGCATTGCCGTTTCCACTATTTTTTTTGCCGAGCTTTGCACCGAAAGGGCATTACCTCCGGCTATCAAATCAGAATGAATTAGCCTTTGTTTTATATCTAGACAAACAAGGTATAAAGCTTCTTCTGTTTCATTATCAAATAAAGCAAGTAAATACGGCAAAATATCTTGAGCCGACAAAACAGGGCGTTCTTTGAATCGTAATTTTTGATAATAATTAAAAAATTCGGGCAAATATCTAAGTAAAACAGCAGCGTTTTCGGTCATACCCGAAACACTTTTTAATTCTTGCTCGGAAGCATTAAGTATCCCCTCAAGGCTGCCAAACTTGTTTAAGAGGGCGTATGCAATTTTTTTTGTATCCTTTCTGGGAACTGCGGTAAAGAGCAAAAACTCTATAACCTGATGCGGAGCAAGGGCATCAAGACCTTTTTCTCGTACCAAATTCCTCATTCTTTCCCTATGCCCGACAGGCGAGCTTGCTTCTTTATCCATAAAACTCCATAACAACTTTGTTTTTGCAACTATTGCTTAATAAATATCAAGCTTTTTTTGCCCCAAAAAACTATTAGCTGCTATTTATTAAGCAATACAATCATTGCTTTCTTGTTCGCTTCTTCTGCCAAAGCCTTTTTAACACCTTCGTTCAGTGCCGAAGCTTTTAAGTTTATTATTCTCGGTAAATTGTCAACATCCAAAATATTCCCCACTACTATATCCATTGCATCGGTAACGGCTATAGACAATATTGTCTTTGTCTCTTCATCCATTTTTTCCAAAGGCTTGGTAATTCCCTTTCTGTCATTATAAACCACAACAAGGCTCTTACCATCTTCCTTTACCCAATACTTTTGTCCCAGTTTCCTGAGCATATTATTCATATGCGCAACCAATTCTTCACTCAATACTTCATTAACTGCCGAATCTATTGATTGTAACGCTCTATGTTTTTCAGTTTTCTTTAGTTGAAGTTCGTTTATTTTTTCGCTCAACTTTTCAGCAATGGCTAGTTCCTTTATCAAAATACTTGTTTCGTCTTCCCTTTGATATAACTCTTCTTGCAACACTTTATATTCATCGCAATGCTTCTTAAAGTTTTCTAAAAGCTCCTTGCCGTTTTCAAGGCGGGCTTTTAAGGCATCGCTTTGATAAGAGAGCGAGCCCATTCTCAATGTATGCTCTTCTAATATCTGCTGCATACTTAATTTATCTTCTTCCGACAAAACCAACTTTCGCAAACTCTCTATGCTCTTGCCTTTTAATTCAGTAGGTGAAAAATTGCTATTGCTATTTAGACTTTCGATATAATTTGTATTTATCTCCGCTTGTTTCAATAGCTCATCTATTTTACTGGCATTTTCTTCAAATGCGGCTTTTTTCTCGGTAACAATTCTCTTTATTGCCACGAATTCATCTTGTTTATCTTGTCTTTTGGCCTCCAAACGACGTATCTCGGCCATTATTTCTTGATACTTTTTGCCGGTTAACTTTATAAGAAGCCCTTCATAATCATAACTCTTGTCGTCAATTATTACTATGCCTTTGCGCGCCGTAAGTTTATTGATTTCTTCTTCTATCTTCTCTGCTTTAGACCCAGCATCATCAATTTCCTTAATCAAAGAATTCATTCTATCGTTTGCTATGTCTTCTTTCTTTTCTAGTTCCTTAATAACCTCAAGCTGCTCGGTTGCGGTATTGCCATCAAGTCTTTTACTTATAACGCTATAAACCTTAGAAAAATTCTTAATATCTTCTTTTAAGGCGCTTATCTGCTCTTTAATATTTGGTATGTCTTCTTTCTCAGTTGTTTCGATATGCTTATCCAGCATTTTGGCGCTTTCCGCAGCAAAGTTCTTTAATCCCGCCACCTGATTTATTTTTGCCAACCGTGCACTGAACTCAACAATACTCTTTATAGCTTCATCTAGTTTTGCGCTTAATTCCTCGTGCGACTTAACTCCACATTCGGCATATGTTAAATCTCTTAGTTTTATTTTTGCTTCCTTGGTGCTCTTTAGGCTCTCGATATAATTCGCGCTGGTCTTCTCTTTAGTGCTTAAGTTACCTAATCTAATATTTATCCTTTCTAACTTTGCGTTATATTCTTCCAAAATCATCATTGTTTTGGCAATTTCTTCTTCTTGCTTTTTTATATTGGAAGTAACTCTGGTATTATCTATTGACATATCGGTCTTATCTAGCATAGTAGACTTACAAACAGGGCAAGTTTCGCCGAACTCTAAATCATCTACTTCCTTATAATATTCTTGTTTTGCCTTAAAGCTAATAAGCTTTTCATTTTGCTTTTTTAACTTGTCGCGGCATTTATCCACATACTGAATAAGCATATTTTTGGCATTCATTAACGCGGCAATGTCCTCTTTGTAAGATTCTCTAGCCTGCTCGTTATCAAAAATCTTATCGTCTATTGCCTTAAGCTCGCTAAGTATGGACGCTGCTATTATTTGACCCTTATAAATCTTTTGTTTGTTTCTTTCTAACTCATTATAGCTATCAAAAAATTTGTCATAGCCGCCTTCAGTTAGCAAAGCCTTTTCTTCAATATTGCAATTTTCTGCGGTATTCAAATTTAATTTGCGTTGCGTCAAAAAATCTTCCAATACTTTTTGCTTGCTCTCTAGTTCCAAGCTAAGCTCATCAAGCCTTTCCTTTTTTAGCTCCAATATATTCTCAAAAGAAGTACCCTCTCTAATGTCTGCCCTGAGCATACTATCATAGCGGTTATCATTATATTCCTTCCTTGTATCATCCAACTCTTTTTTTGCTGTAGTTTTTATCTCTTCTAACTTTGCAAGTTGCTCTTTAAGTTCGGCTATTTTTTCTTTGGTTTTAGCATAAAAATTTTCGGCAGAAACAAAAACGCTATTGTCAATATCTCCGTTTTGGGCGTTGTTTTCTATACTTTCATCCAAAGCTTTGTTAAGAGCTTTTATTTGCTCATTAAAGAAAATAAACTCCTTTTCTTTTTCTAATTGGGCTTTTTCTCCCCTGCCTATATCCTTTTCCAAGGTGGCAAGAATAGCGGTAAGCCTGTCAATCTCTTTATTAAGTTCTTGATTTTTTACCGATACTTCATTGTTTTTTTCATAGAGAAAAATAATTTTCTCCATTCTTTCACTTTCGTTAAGGCTTTCGATGATATTCATCATAGCCGGTTCTTTTTCTTTTTCTATTTCTAGCTGATAATTGACCTTTTCGGATTCCGCTTGCGCCTTAAGTAAAGAACGAGTTTCCACTATGCTCTCATTTATTCTCGCCATTTCTGCTTTTATCATAGCAGTATCCTCTTTGGCAGTAACCATAGCATCCACTATTTCTTGACTGCCCGATTGATACATATCGGTTAATAGAGAAATCTGCGCCTTAATAGCATCAATACGTTTTTCCGCCCTATCTCTTGCTGTCTTTAATACTTCTGTGTCTATTCTTAGGTTAGAAAAATTATCCTTAACAAACATATTGATGTCGTTAAGTGCGCTATCAACTATGGTATCTTTGTCAGAAAGAACAAATTCTTCCCACTGACATGCGCTATAGCCAACAATTGCTAGCAAAAATTTGTTAGCTTCATCAGCGTCGGTAATTATTTTGTTATTCATACTCAGTTTTACCTTGTTCGCGGCAAAATCTCTTTCAAGTATATAATTTTCTTCTTCGTGCTTAAAAGTAAGCTCAATTTTACCTTGAAAAAGCGTAGGATTGCCGAAAATCGCATATCCCAACGCTTGTTTTATAGCAGCGGCATCTTTCATTTTGAAAAATGCTTTGCCGTTGTTAAATTTGTACTGAGCATTGGCTTCCTGCAGGTTTTCTACTGTAAGTAAAACCGGTATCATATAATTAACCTCCGTAAATAACCACGCTTTTATTCTCATTTTTGCAAAGACTGTCGGTAAAACCTTTTTGCAACTGATTTTCTAAAAAACCACTAGCCTAAGAAAGATATGTGTGTTATAATATGCTTTACCGAAAGACAAGAGCGCAGTTTGTATATATTATACAACAAATACATTAGATATGCAATATTATATTTCGATAAAATTGGAGCAAAATGGGATTTATTAGACTTGGAAACGATTATTTGAAAGAAGGCTATACGCAGGTGGATAATGTGTTCTTACTACGCTACCTTCCTGAGGCCGATTCTTTGGATGTAAAAATATATTTGTTCGGTCTATGCGCGGCAACGCAAGACTCCGAAGAATATAATAGTCTGGAAAAATTAGCTCTCCTTCTGCATATTAGCGAAGATAGACTGCTATTAGGCTTTGCTTATTGGGAGGAAAAAGGCTTAGTTGCTCTTTCCAAAACACAACCCCTTACTGTAAGTTACACTTCGGTAAAAAGGCCACTTCCGCCAATTATTAGATATAATGCCCAAAAATATAAGGTCTTTGTGGAAGAAGTTAATCGACTTTTCCCCGAAAGAATACTTACCCCCAACGAATATAACGCATTGATAGAAACAATGGCAATTAGTAATATGGAAATAAACGCTATGCTACTGATTATTCAGTATTGCAAAGATTTAGGGGGAGATAAAACAGGTGTACCTTATATTCTTGCCGTTGCCGACGACTGGATTAAACAAGGACTAACAACTGAAAAAACCATCAGCGAAAGAATTGCCGAACTTGAAAACAACAGTCAAGACATAAGGTCTATTTTCCTAGCTTTAGGCTTAAAAAGAAGCGCAGATTTGGAAGACAGGCAATTATTCCTTAAATGGACAGCAAAATATAATTACAAATTGGATGCTATTTTGGTGGCAGCTAAAGCTCAGAAAAAACGTGGCGGAATGAAAAAACTCGACGAATACATCGAAATATTAAAAAAAGCCGAAGCGTATACCGCCTTTGAGGTGGCGCAATTTACAAAAAATAGAGAAAATATTTATAATTTAAGCATAAAACTGAGTAAGGAGCTAGGCACTTATTATGGCAGTATGGACAGCGTTATCGAAAACTATGTTTATCCTTGGCTAAACCTTGGTTTTGAGGAAGATGCGTTAATTAAGCTTGCCAATTTCTGTTTCTTACGCAATATCCGCTCTTTTGATGGACTTCACCAAACAGTAATGAAGTTTTATAAAAAAGGATTAACTACCGAAGAAACTATTAAACAATATGTAAACAGTCAGCTTATGGCAGATGAAAAAATCCGAGAAGTATTCGACAAATGTGGAATGTTTGGTGTGGTTAGCAATAAAGATAGAGAAAGTTATAGAACTTGGCTTGAGTGGGGCTTTGATGAAAAAGCCATTTTACTTGTAGCAGAAAGGCATAAAAATACCGCCTTCCCTCTTCAAAATGTCAACCGAACACTTTCTAGCCTGTATAACAAAAAAATTACCGATTATGAAGGAGTTAAAAAGCACTTAGAAAATACCGAAAAGAAAAGTGAACCTGCAAGCGAAAACTATATAAAACACCAATACACCGACGATCAAATAAAAAATGTTTTATCGGCGTTTGAAAACTGGGATTAGGATTATGAACAATATAGAAAAGGCCATATCTATCATAAAAAACCAACACAAAACTGCTATGCTAGTAAGAGAAGAGCTGCTATTGTCTCTGCGTAATGATAAGGCTTTTTGCTCACTTGAAAATAGGCTAGACGTTCTTAAGTGGGAATATGCCAAAAATATCGCTTATGAAAAACCAGTAGACGCTTTGCAAAAAAAAATCGCTGCTCTGGAAAAAGAAATCGCTGATTATTTACAAAAAAAATCTCTTTCATATAACGTTTTGGAAGAACAATACCTTTGCCCTGTATGTAAAGAC
>CAYIZR010000037.1:0-8346 GCA_964367755.1 uncultured Christensenella sp.
GAGTTTTGGTTATTTTTACCGCCCTCTAAAGAAAAATTCTTTTTGCAAAAGCTAATATCAGCATATTTATGCTCGCATATTTTTTGGCTTTCCCAACTCTCACCTATATTTATTTTACTTTTGAAAAAACTTAAACTATCAATCGATGACGGGATATTCCCATCGGGTAAAAAAACAAAGTCAGTTTCACCTTTTAAGGAAAAAACACGGTCGCTAATTGTTCTTATATCAAGAAGCGAACTTTTATCGCATACATTTTGCGCCGAACACGGTATAAAATAGCTGCGAAACGGTAACAAATTATCAAAAAATTGCTCAAAGCCGCTCGACTTCCTTTCCAAAATATTATATATCATAAAAAAATAATCTCCCAAATTTATTAAAAATACGGCCGATAAGGACAGTCACATATAGCCTAAAATACGGTCAAAATCTCAAACCTGCAGTATATATTTATATTATAGCAAAAATAGTACATATTTACAATACAAAACCGAAATTTTTTTTGTTTGAAAATAATTGCACAAAACATTGCAGTTATTTGTAGCTATAGCTACAAATAACTTACGCTTTTAATAATCTTGCGACAGGCTTAACTAATATTAGACAAATTATGAGGTTAATAGACCACACAATCAGTTGTTTGGGCAACCTTAAAGCGTACACTGCTTGCAAGCTTTTGCCAGCTCCCCTAAAGTAAAACAAATACAATCCGAGAGTGTTAATATTGGTAGATATCAAAAACACCAAAATAAAGGAAATAATTGTGGGCAGGGCATAATTAAAGTTCTTTCGAGAAATACGCCGAGCAACAAAAAATACTACTCCCGGGATTAGCCCCAGAAAAGAACTACCCAGCATAATAATGGGATTAAAATCACCCTTGGGCGCAATCAAAATCCCTATCAAATCACCGAGCATACCCGTAAGGAAGCCCGCAAGCGGGCCAAAAAACGCACCCGAGATAAAACAAGGGATATAGCTAAAAGAAATAGCAAAACTATTACCAATGCCCACTAGCACGGTAAATATGTTGCATATTGCCGCTACCGCCGTCAATAAGGCTATGTAGCTTATTGCCTTGACCGGAATACCTTTTCTGCCCATAGTGACTGACTTTTTTGACATAATAATAACCTCCCAATTTTTGGCGAGGTCCATTACTCATTTTTATAGAAATATTAGTATATTAATAAAAATGCAACGGACGCAACAAGATACCGCAGATAAATCTTTCGTTCACAAACAACATCCCATTTTGTGACACTTAACGCATCTTGTCTACTCTGCTATATATTATTATATAATCAAGGCCATCGCGCTGTCAAGCATAGCATATTACTTATTTACATATATATTATTATGAAAAAAACAAAAAAGATTTTTGGCGCGGTTGCCACAGTAACCATTTTCGGAATTTTTACCAGATTACTAAGTTTTATTTTCAAAATATACCTTTCCAGAGCCCTAGGCGCTGAAGCCCTCGGACTGTACCAAATTGCCCTTTCGGTATTTTTTTTGTTTGCATCATTTTCTGCAACAGGCATACCTTTAGTTCTTAGCAGAAAAACTGCCGAGAACGATGCTCTTGGCAAAAAGAATGACTTTTCCTTGCTTAACAGCGCTATGGTAATGGGTATATGCATTTCCTTATCTTTGGTTTTTATATTAGGATTACTAAAAAATCATCTAGGGTTTTTATTCTCCGACCCGATGGCGCATCCTTTATTTTTGATAATGCTCCCAGCTCTCCTCTCCACCTCTATGTACAGCATTGTAAGAGGCTTCTTCTGGGGTAAAAAAGCTTTTACTGCATTCTCTGTTACCGAAACAATCGAGGAAGTTTTTCGCATAGTATTTTCCGTGGTTTTTATAAGCGGGGCAATCGCTGGGCTTAGCGGCGCTTACGCAATAGCATTTGCTTTCACTGCAAGCGATATGCTTATAGCTATAGTATTGCTATCAATATTTTTTGCTAAGGGCGGCAGGCTAGAAAAACCAAAGGACTTCAAAAAAATATTCTTGCCGTCTCTGCCCGTTACTGCTATGCGCGCGCTTAGTTGCCTCCTTGGGACTCTTATCGCCATAATTTTGCCGATACGATTACTATCCTTTGGTATGACTCCAGCCGAAGCTACCGCCTCTTTTGGGCGTATTGCAGGCATGGCAAACCCCCTTATTCTTGCCCCGAACGCTCTTATCGGCAGTATGGCAATCGTGCTTATCCCCGAGATGAGCGCAAACGGAATAAAAAAGGAATATCACAAACTTAATCGCCACCTAAATAACGGTCTAAATTTTTCTTTTCTTATTTGTGGGCTTTTTATGGTAATATATATCGCTTTAGGACGAGAAATAACCACCCTTCTTTATAACGACAGTATTAGCGGAATGTATCTTGAATATGCGGCGTATTTGATGCTGCCTATGGGCCTTTCACAACTAACTCAGTCGGCGCTCAATTCCTTAGGCAAAGAAAAACGCGCTTTTATAAACTATGTCGCAGGCAATATTTTGATGGTGATTCTTATTTACTTTTTACCAAAATATATAGGCATATATTCGGTAGCGGCGGCAACTATGGTATCTCTCATTACCACATCAATACTCAACGTATATTCTCTTAGACAATACACAGACTTTGATTTTGGCTTTATAAAACGTTTTATAACGATATTGCTTTATGTTTTTCCTTCGGCATTTTTTGCCGAAAGTCTTGCCTCTCTTATAGGAGAAAAGCTGTACATACTAGGCATACTTATAGGTTCATTGTGTGGCGTAGGAATGTATGCATTATTATGCTTTGCCACCGAAGTAGTAGACATAAAAGGCTTTTTGGTTTTGAAAAAACAAAATCATGCAATATCATAACATTTTTAATATAAAAAATTATATACAAAAAAAACGCAACCCTTTCGGATTGCGTTTGATTAGTAAAAATTAGTTTTATTTCTTTTTCTTTTTATCCTTCCTTACTACTCTTTGGACATACTTTGGCTTTTCAACCTCATCGGAATATTCGTCGCTTTCCAAAATATCTTCTCTGTTAATAATAGGAGCAACTACTTTTATTTCCTTTTCAGTCTTAGCTATGTTTTCTCCCTTAACCTCTCTAGGATGCTTTTTCTGCCATCTTCTTATCAATACTATAACAATAACTATTACTATTACAATAGCAATCACTATACTGGATATCAATAGCCACGCATCGCCTCTATCCCAAATACTAGGCTTTTCTTCCTCTTCGGGAGGAGCGGGTTCTTCTTCGGGAGGAGCGGGTTCTTCATCCTCACTATAGGCATAGACGCGAGATGCGCTGTTTACTTTTTCTGCATCGGTTAGAGCGTTGTAAGTATTGCTATAAGCGCCAAACGTTGTTTCGTCTACCTTAGTTAAAGATACTTGGTCAATAACCATCATTCCTATAATAAGCTGCTTGGCTCCACTGTCATCTTCATCGTCTTCCTCTTTGTCACCCAAATAGAATGCCCATTGAACTGATTTGGAAGCGCTACTGGGATTATAAATATACATCTCGTAGGTAACCGCATCATATACATTTTCGGCACGATTGCTGTTAATAAATATACTTTGATAAATGGAAGTATCGCTTGTTTGCATATACCTAAACTCGGCATTAACTCCCTCTGTTGTATAGGTTTTTTCTCCGCTAACAATCTCTTCTTTGGCAATAAGCGTCTTTGCCTTAAAGGTAAGTTTGTAATAACTATTGGCTTCTACATTAACGTTTTCGCCTAAAGTATATGACTGTCCGTAAGGCACCTTATTGCTCATAACCAAGCTATTATATCCATCAATCTTCAAGAACTCTCTTATGTCAAAATTCTCAGGCATAAAGTCTTCAAAGGCGTTATAAGCGTCCTCATCTTCAGCTCCTTCAATAGTATAGATATCCTCAAGTCTTTCGGTGGTATCTTTATTATAGTTATATACGCCGTGAACTCTCTCTGATAAAGTAGTACCTGTTGCGTTAGCAGCTTTTGCCCAAGTATAGCTCTTTGTTTCATAGAAGGTCTCGCTATTGTCTGTACTTTCGGTAAATGCATCAAAGGAGTCTGTTGTTCCTTCCAATATTCTCATAGCATATTGGTTCTTATCTGCTGCATACAAATATTCAAAATTATGAAGTTTATCGGTTTTATCTTGGTTATACTCTCCGTTTTCTTGAGCGTGAGAATATTCTACTTCGTCTATGTTATAAACCTTTACTGAGTCAAAATAAACCGTTCCTTTACTCAAAGCTTGGGTGTCGTAAACAAAAACCGTGGAAGAATCTACCGTTTGTGAAACCTTAGATGCGTAAGGATTACCTAGGCTTAATTCTAGTTCCAAAGAGCCCGAAGCTGCGCCTGTCTTTATATAAAAACGATACTGCGTCCACTTACCTGCAGTGTTGATACCGCTAAAGCCTACATATTTTTCTGACGAGGAAGAGGTAAGAACGTTACTTACATTACTCACTGTTACCGAAGCCTTAGCATCGCCTAAAGTTTTTACCCACACGCTAACAATATAATAGCTGTTAGCCGTTAGACTGCTACTAGAACTCTTAAGTCCGTATGCAATATCATAGTTGCTGAAAATCTTAAGCGCTGTCTTATAAGGAGAAATATAGTCGGTTTCTGCGCCTGAAAATAGGTTTTCGTTATTAACAGTACCCGCCTTAAACTTTTTTGCGCTAAGTAGTTCACTATCTTCTTTGGTAATAAACGCGTTGTCTCCATCTCTAGGCAAAGCAACATAAGAACTAAATAGTGATACAGCCGTATCGCTCACAGCTTTTACTCTAAAACTTGTACGAGCCTTACCTGCCATTTCCACATTGAACTTAAACTTCTTTGTTCCGGCGTCATAATTAGCGCTAGCCACTTCTTCGGCGCTAATAATTCCGCAAAGTCTTTCTACTGTCTTAGTCTTTCCGCTGGATTCTTCATTAAATCTAGCATAAATTTCATAGCTTGCAGGCTTGGTATCGTTACCATCTTTGTCAATACCTTTTACTCCCGACCAATTAAGTTCATAAGTAGTACCAGAAACGCCAACATACGATAAATTGTCTACCTTGTTATAGGTGTTTGTCTTGGTTGTTAGAGCCGTCCAACTTGAAGTTGCGCCAACTCCTGTCAGCTTGCCTTCGTCATCAAACTCTTCTTCATCGGTATCGGTATATTTTATTTCCGAAAAATTACCGTTGGTTACGCTGCTTGAAGCTGCGGCGGTGGAATTGAATTGGTATTCTTTTATTTCGTTGCCGCTCTTTGAACTGCTATTATATTCGCTATATTCTATTTCAGAATAATTTATCAGAGATGCATATAATTTACCTTCAATATAGGACTCTGTCGAGAACCTTGTTCCACTTCCTAAAATCACTTTAAGGTTAACAATGTTAATATCTACAACGTCGCCCAAAATGTAGAAAGCAATTTCCTGCCATTCTTCATTGTTAAAGGTTGTAACGCTGGCAATAACCTCCAAACTATCCTTGTCCTTGCCTCCAAACAAATCAATGTTAGCTCCCAGTTTGCTGTCAATACCTTCGGTTCTTACCCATACCGCCAAACGGTATGCCGTATTTGGCTTGATTGTCAAATATTTGTCGGCCGAATCTGTTAGCATGGAAAGTTTTGATGCGGTGGGTACCTCATTTTCCAAAATCAAGGAATACAAATTAACATCTGTTCCATCAATTTTTATTTTTTCTATCAATTTTTGGTCTTCTGCTGCTGTTTGATTAACCACAGAATTGGCAACCTTAGTTAGCTTAACTCTATTGATGTCTATAGCCGCTACGTTTTCCTCAGCCTCAGCCTTCCAGTTGTCGGAAACAGCGCTAGCGCTATTTAGATTACCTAGCGTCAATTGCTCAGCTTCGGTAATGGGAGAAAGTGTTTCCCACTTGTTGACATATAAAGGAGAAAGCGCAACATCTTCACTGATTTCCAAAATACTGATATTGTCAAAAATAGCTCCGCCCATCATTAGACTTTCGTACTCTGTAGCGCTACCCTCTCCAAACCAGAACTCCAAAGTAAGATTACGTGAAGATAGTTGGTTACCTTGAACATAGAAGCTTATTTTTTCCCAACCCTTGTCGGCTTGATAACCCTTGTTACAAATGGTTGTCTCTTCCTTTTTCTCTACGCCTGCGCCCGTAAGTTTTACAGTTGCGGCAGAATTATAGTCGTTAGCTGATTTCCAAGTATTATATTTGGCAGACCACGCATTTAGATCTTCATCGTAACTTTCCCATTTTTCCACTAACGCCAAAGTACCCGTCCAGTCGGAATTTTTGAGAAGATTGCTTTCTTCTTCCACAGCTTTGTATTTTATATAGTCGCTATCTCCACTAACTATAGCGGCATTGCCTTCCTCTCTTAAATAACGATAAACAAACTTACTAGCAATGTTGTTCATTGCCGCTTCAGAATTGTCATATCTGTCGGCATTCTCTCCAATCAGGCCATTTGTGCTTAACCAGCTCTTTACCAACGCCAAGAAATCTGCATCAGCTATCAGCACGTTAATATCGTCAACCGGCGTAACCGATTCGGGAGCTGTGGCATTATCTGCCAAAATGAGCTTTTCCTCATCAGACAATTCAAAATACCCTTCCAACGGATTTTCTACTGTGTTTGAAGCAAGGTAAACTGAGTTATATGCCTTTTGCTTAACAGTAAAGCTGTTTGGCTCAGAAGGCTTATCGGTACTGGGAAGAATAATGTCACCATTGGTGTCAACCGGTAACCAAACATATACCCATACGCTTATTTCATAATAGGCGTCTTTTTCTATAGTTAGGCTGCTCTTTGAAGTAAAGCCTGCGCCCGACAAGTCCTTATGATAAATCATAAGCGCCTTAGTTTCGTCCAAAGCAGACATTGTTCTATTTCCGCTGTCTCCTACAAGGTAGTTCTTCCATTCGTCATAAGTAGGAGCCTTAAAAGTATAGCTTGTTGACAGAAGACGGCTGTAAGTATCTTTTTCTTTATCACTTTCGTTATATAGTTTGGACAAATTAACAATTCCGCTAGTTGCCGCCTGATATGAAGGGGATGTATCGTCACCCAAATCGGACTTGCCCTTTACAACACTATAGTTGGTAACGTTGTCACTGCTGTAAGAACCTTCGCGGAAGCTATAAAAATAATTCTTAGCGGCCGAAGTAGTCGGCGTCGCTTCGTTATATTGCTCTAGTTTTAAGTCACTCATATAGTACATTGACTCATATCCAATCGAGCTATTTTCTGCAATTGCATTTATTGCCATCAAATCAAAATTCTTACGGTTAAGCGTTGTAGCATTGCCACTGTCGAAAGTACTATCGGTAGCCGTGGTAACTTCGCTGCAGATAATATTATCGAACATCGCTGCGCCTTTAGTAATATAAGAATTACTAACGTCATTAACAATTGTGGGGCCGTGTCCCAACCAAAGCTGAATCTTTATTGTTTTGTCGGCATCCTTATTAGCTTCAATATAAAGATAACGAGTTTCCCACTTGCCATCTGTATTTATACAAGAATCAGTGTATTCTACTCCGCCGGTAACACGCACCCAAGCGCCTTTATTAGGCTTGTCTGCATTATCAACGCCATTTAGGTCAACCAAAGAAGCCACCGAATATTGCAACAAATAATATTTGCCCGCTTTAAGCGTTATGTTAACGTTGGAAGCATAATACAAACTTCCCGCCTCCAAATTAGAAGCAATAACCAACGCATTATTATCTTGAAGGTCACTAATCTCATTCCCTTCATCATCGGTATCAAAAGGAGTTTTTGGGTCAACCCCCGGATTGGTAAAAGAAGTATTATCCGTTACACTAAAATTGTTAATCTGCGCATTATAAACATCTTGCTTACTCAAATCTATAACACCCATGGTTACGCCGCTTGCCGATGTTTTCAAACTGCCGCTTGTCGCTGTCCAGCCCGAAATATTTTCTTTCACATAGGAATCCGCTGTGGAAGAAGTAGCGTTATAAAAGGTACCGTTGGATACAACCTGAGTACGAGAAATACTTTCCTCGGCTTGGCTTGGATCGATTGGATCTTCATAGTCGCTGCAAGCTACAACCGTAATTGCCACTAAAAGAACTAGCAATACAGTAAATAATCTTAAAAACTTGTTTTTCATCGTTACCACCTGTTTTTTTTATACATAATATTTCATTATTAAAACATAAAATATGATACCACATATTTTCAATAAATACAACTCATATTATAATAATTCTGCGTGTTTTTCCTAATTGCTAAAGCCTCATTTAAGGTTAAAAATAGCCTTAATAAAAATTTACGATTTTCGTAAAAAAATATAATG
>CAYIZR010000038.1:0-8336 GCA_964367755.1 uncultured Christensenella sp.
AAATAGAAATCCTATGGGATATCCTCCCGTAGGTTTTGGCGCGCCTGCTTCTAATAATAATATAAATACAAAAAAGAAAAAGAAAGCGAAAAGCAAAAAGGATTTTGAAAGGCTTGCTTATAGGAAGGAGAGAGCCAAAACTTTGCGTAGCAGACAAGAGTTTGCGTTGGAAAATATAGGTTTCCGCAAAAAACTTGAAGATGTGCAAGGTAAGGGTGTACTTAATAGCAGTTATTACAGACTTCCCGAAGACAAAAAGCCTAAGAAGAGAAAAGATTATTTTTTTGTAATGAGAAAGAGCGTTTGCTTCATTATGTTTTTGATTTTGCTAATATCGGTAGCCTTTTATGCGCTAAGCTATCTAAAACTATCTGTTGTGCCAGTAGAATATACAGCGTTATTTGTAGAAGTAGATAAGCCTGCTGAAACAGAGGAAGAAGACAGCGAAAATAATATAGTGGCAGCCGAAGAAGAAAACGAAGATGCAGATGAAGAAGAGGCAGAGGAAGAGGCAGAAGCCGCTTCAGCATTTGACGGAGATGCTTATAATCTTTTGGACCCTGTATTTGGTTTTATTAAGTACATAGGCGCTAAGTTTAATATGAGTTGGGATTTCGGTGACAGCCCTCTATATGATTCATTGATAGCTAAGGTAGAAGTGGGTATGTCTGATAGTATAGCAAGTTATATAATACTTGGCTTTCCTGTGGCGATTATACTTTATGCCATAATAGCCTTGGTTATGATGCTGAAAGCCTTGTTTGGAATGTTCGGCAGCAAAATATATAAGAAATTCGGATTAGGAAGTTTCCTTATGATACTTTGTGGAGCGATAACCGCTTTTGGCGGATTGGCGGCAACATTGGATTTGAGTGGGAAAATGGCTTATGGTGACGTAGTTGGCATACTTACAGGATATCTTCAAAAAACGGGAGGCTTTTCGGGCGGTTACGGCTTGCTTATTATGATTGCCTTGCCGGTACTTATCTTGATACTTTCTATGTTTGCAAAGAAGAAGATACCTTATAGCATATTCGACAATATTAGCGTTTAGGAGGCAGTTATGTCTAAAAAAAGTAAAAAGTTAAAACAGCTTGAGGAAATGCGCTTGCAACAGCAAATAATGCAACAGCAACAGCAACAGCAACAGCAGGCGGGCCCACAAATAATATGCCAGCCTATGAATAATGGTATGTTCCCTGTAGCTCCGGCATCTAATTTTGTGCAGCTGACACCTATTGTGCAGCCTATAGCGTTGGTGCCTTATTCCACGCAACAACAGCCTTTGTTGACATTTATTGATGACGAAGACTATGACATTGATTATTAATAGGTAAGCAATAACAAGGAGAAATATATGGCAAAATCTGTTGACAAACAGGATAACATCGTAGAAAAAAAAGAGTCCGCCGTACCGGTGGAGCCATCTTTGAGTCAATTTTCGGGTTATGGTATTACACCACCCTCGGAATTCGCTCTTTACGGTACTGGTAGTAAAAGTCTTTATGAATCGGAAGTAGAAAGAGTTACCTCTGAGCTTCGCCGTATGGTTTTTAGCGATGAAAACGTATGTCCGACAATTGAAGAAAAACAAATAGAAGAAAAGATAATTGAAAAGAAGAAAAGAAAATGCAATGTCTTTTCCATTTGGGCGATTATTTCTAGTTTACTTATGATTGCATTATATGTAGTAGGTAAATATATTGCGTCTCCAATAAGCAGCGTAGCTGACTTGTTATACGTTGTTGACGGTGGATCGGGACTTGGTGTTATATTTGATTTTATTAACACATTTTTGAAAGGTTTGGATATAAATATTTGGCTAATGGTAACACAGATAGCTGTATTGGCATTGGCTTTAATGAGCATTATTATATTGATATCGAGCTTAGTAATAGTAAGAAGGAATGGTGTAGGTAAGGCTATGAAGGCTGCTTCCTTAATTAACTTTGCTTTTGCAGTTATTATCGGCGTTGGTACGTTTGCAAATAAGCAAAGCTTAGCGACAGGATACTATATAGTGTTTGGTTTGACTTTCTTAACGGTATTGTTTGCTGTTATATCTAAGGGAGTTAAAGGAAAAGTAAAAAAGGGTTAAACACATTAGGTTTTTTTTCAAATAATGTGAGTTATATAAAGAACTGGAGGAAAAATGGCTGATTATTACAGTGCGGAAAAAGGAAAAAGCTGGTGGAGCGATGCTTCTTTGACACCAGTAGATCCTTCTACGGCCGTTAACGAAAATAGCGAAGAAGTTGTTGCAGGCAACCCGTCTAAGCCCACGGTTGTGCAGCCCTTTGTTGTTGTGCCCTACGTTAGCCAAATGCAACCTCTTTATCAATATGATTATTCACAAATGAACAAATCTATAGCTAGTCAAGGTTTGGGTTATTCTAATATGCAAGGAGATAACTATGCCGAAGATAGCTACGATAGTATAGAACGTGGAAGTGTTGGCGCAGTGGTTTCTAAATCGAAAATTGCCGCTATTATTCTTGCGTTAATAAGCATTGCAGTAATTGTTATTGGAAAATTCGTTAGTATAAGCTTTTTGTATATAGTTGAGGATAGTAGTGGAATAAACCTTTTGATATCAACAGTGGGAATATTGAAAAATGGAGCTTTGCTTGACAATATTTTCAATATTGCTTTTGTGGGAGTTGCCTTGTTTGCATTGCTTATATTTATATTTGCAATAATAGGTATTAAGAGAGAATCAAAGGTATTGCTGATTATTTTATGTGTTTTGGAGTTGGTTTGTTGTATAGCTTGTATTTTGTTTTTAATGCAACAACAGACAGCCATAGCTTTGGGGCATGATGTAACTTTTGTTGAGGGGATAAAAAACTTCTCAATTTTGGGACAGTTGCAATACGGAATATATATACTTACTGGTCTTGCTTTAATTACTTTGATTATTGTGAGTATTGGACAAGCTAGTAGCGACAGAGAGTAATATTAGACAAAAATAAGGAGTGAGCGATGAACAAATTAAAAAAGACGGCGCTAAATACCGGAGCGGATAACAACGGCAATCCAATGTATTATTATTGTACCGAATGCGGCAGGCTTAATCTTTTAAGCGCAAAACGCTGTTTAGGTTGTAATGCAAAAAGACCGCAGGACGCTTACGAGCACGCTGTTATGCCTAATAGACAGCAGAAAACTGCCGATGTAGGTTTTGTGGACAGAACGGTGAGGAATGCTTCCCCCGCGCCTGCCAATCCTTGTTTTGCCGTGCCTATGCCAAACGACCAATTTGATAAAGATACTTATATAAAAAATGGACTAAACAATATCCCTACTTATTATTCTACCGATGAGTATGGCAGAGTATTTAAGTCTAAGGTGTTCTACGGCTCTTTGCCTTGCGCAGGACCAGTGCCGGTACCAACCCCTTCTAAGACCATACAAGTATCTACTATCAATACACCACTAAACTAAATCAACATAAAAAATAATTAGGAGATTTCGAATGGATAATCTTAATACGAACAACAATGCAGCAAAACAGGGTCGTCCCGGAAATTTGAACGGACAGGAAGGCACATGGGTTCCCGTGGATTCCTCAGCAGTTCCATTTTCGGTAAGCCAGGATATAAATAATCCCAGCATAGCTCCCGATGGAAGTTATTATTACGCAGAGGGTGGTAATAATAATATGAATAATGGCGGATTCGGGCAGATAGCGGCTAACTATAACAACGCTATACCCACACCATCCCAAATAGTTCAGTTGCCTCCTATCGTGCAACCGATTGCCCTTGTTCCTTATGCGTCACAAAATCAACCTTTGTTGCAATATGACCCTAACGAAAGGCCAGAGGTAGAAATAACTTCAAATGAACCTGTATATCGCTCAAAGCCTTATTCAGGATTTAGTGTAGCTATTGTGCTATTTGCCGTACTTGTATGCGCAGCAGTTTGTTTGATTAACGCTATATTTGCTGTCAAAGGTGTTACTGCCCTTGATAGTATATTAGGAATTGCGGCTTTGTTCGGATTGGGAAATATTACCAGCGGATATTATGACGGTGCGCTCTCTTCGGTGTTTGCTGATGGATTTTCGGCAGGTTTCTCGGCTAATATGACCGGAGCGCTTTATGCGTTTTTAATTCCCGTTTTTTATGTGCTTGCTTTGGTGTTTGCAGTTATTTTAGTTATATACTATCTAGCAAAATTAGGTAAAAGAGCTAATCCTGCGGGCTTTAACGCGCTAGCGTTTATTGGTTTTCTATTGTCGGCTGCCAACGTTGTAATAATGATATTATCCGATACAATCAACTATCAGATAGGAGCTTTTGTTATTGCTGCGGCATTCCTTTTGGTATGGCTATTACCCCTGTTTGCCAAGAAGAACGCCCAAATACTTGATTATAGAGCTTCTAAAAGAACTTTTATTCAGGAATAAAAAACTGTTAAAATCGAATAATTTATAGAGCGGGGGTTAACCCTCGCTTTTTAATAAAAATATATGGAGGAAACAAAAAATGGTATTTGAAAAAATAAAAAGCTTGCTTGCAGAGCAGTTGTGTATTGAAGAAAGTGAAATCAAAGAAGATAGTGATTTAGTTGCTGATTTGGGCGCAGATAGTTTGGATATGGTGCAACTTCTTATTGCTATGGAAAAGGAATTCGGCACTACTTTTGGTGACGAAGATCTAAAAAATGTCAAGACAGTTCAAGACGTTATTGATTTTGTAGAGAAAAAATAAAAAAATCAACGGAAAGAAATTTGTTGACAATTAAATAGTGGTATGATATATTATATTAGCACCTGTAGGCGGGTGTAATTTTTTTGGAGGTGTCAATCATGCGCGTTAAAATAACTCTTGCTTGTACCGAATGCAAACAACGCAATTATGACAAAATGAAGAACAAGAAGAACACTCCTGACAGAATGGAGTTAAAAAAGTATTGTAGATTCTGCAAAAAACATACAGTACACAAGGAAACCAAATAGTTAAGTCGGAGGCTATGAGCAAATGGCAAAAAACAACACGAAGTTGGATTTACCCGAAATAGAAGCTACTCCCACTGCTAACGCTGACGCGCCAAAAACTAAAAAAACAGTTGCGAAAAAGAGTTCTACAAAAAAACGCAAGACTGTTTCTAAGTTTTTCCGCGACGTAATAAGCGAATTAAAAAAGGTAGAGTGGGCATCCTTCAAGAATACAAAAAACAACAGTGGAGTACTTAAGCAAACA
Organism: uncultured Christensenella sp.; assembly: GCA_964367755.1. Taxonomy (GTDB): domain Bacteria; phylum Bacillota; class Clostridia; order Christensenellales; family DTU072; genus CAG-1782. The sequence continues at coordinate 5,208 of CAYIZR010000038.1, forward strand.
AGTACAGTGCTTGTAGTTGTTTTATTCTTTTTGGTGGTAATAGCAGGTATAGACGCAGGGTTTACGCAATTATTAAAGTTGCTATTGGAAGCTGCGGCGTAAGGTACCTTCAAATCAGCACAAGGAGTAACAATGGATAATCAAGATAATGTAAGATGGTATGTCATACATGTCTATTCTTCATATGAGTCGGTTGTAAAAAACAACCTGGAAAAAATGATAGAAAATAATGGTTTGCAAAACCATATTTTTGAAATAGCAATTCCCGTTGAAGAAGACATAGTTGAAAAGAACGGCAAAAGGAAAATCGTCGAAAGAAAGAAATTCCCCGGGTACGTCTTTATAAAAATGATTTATACCGATCACGTATGGTATATGGTAGCAAATACCAGAGGAGTTACAGGTTTTGTAGGTCCTCAGGGTAAAGCTTTGGCTCTTACTAACGAAGAAATTAAGCGTATGGGTCTTGAGAAGATTTCGGTAGAGGACTTCGATATAGCTATAGGTGACAACGTTAAGGTAATAAGCGGCGCTTTGGAGACATTCTTGGGCATCGTAGATGAGATTTCTATTGACAAGCAGAAAGTAAAAGTTATAGTACAGATGTTTGGTAGACAAACTCCTGTTGAGCTTGACTTCAACCAAATAGAAAAAATATAGTTTTTTTCGGGTTTTACCCGTTAAATATGGGAGAATAACAAAATAATACTATAATTGTTATTCGTTTGTACCAAGTAGTCAAAGGAGGCAATAGACTATGGCAAAGAAAATCAGCGCAGTAGTAAAGCTGCAACTTCCCGCAGGCAAGGCAACACCTGGACCGCCTGTAGGTTCTACACTTGGACCGCACGGCATAGCAATACCGATGTTCACTAAGGAATTTAATGAAAAAACTGCTTCTCAAGCAGGATTGATTATTCCTGTGGTTATTACTATTTTTGCAGACCGTTCATTCACTTTCATATTAAAGACGCCGCCAGCTCCTGTACTAATTAAAAAATACGCAGGAATAGAAAGCGGAAGCGCAAAGCCAAATCGTGACAAAGTTGCGAAGCTTACTAAAGCGCAATTGGAAGAAATAGCAAAGATAAAAATGCCTGACTTGAACGCAGCCAGTATAGAAAGCGCCACAAGTATGATAGCAGGTACTGCCCGCAGTATGGGCGTTACCGTTGTAGACTAGGAGGTGCGGATATGAAATACGGAAAAAAATATGCAGAGTCATTAAAGGCTTTTGAAAAGAGCAAACAATACGATAGCGCAGAAGCAATTAAGCTTGTTGTAGCAACAGCTAAGGCAAAGTTTGATGAGACTATCGAGTTACATTGTAAACTAGGCGTAGACCCCAGACACGCAGACCAACAGGTTCGTGGCGTTGTTGTACTTCCTCACGGAACAGGTAAAAATTTACGTGTGTTGGTAATAACAAAGGGAGCTAAGGCTGACGAGGCAGAACAAGCAGGCGCAGATATGGTAGGCGGCGAAGAAATCGTTCAAAAAATTCAGGGCGGTTGGTTTGACTTCGATGTATGTGTTACCACTCCTGATATGATGGGTCTTGTAGGAAGACTAGGTAAAGTGCTTGGTCCAAAGGGACTAATGCCCACACCAAAATCTGGCACAGTAACTATGGATATAGCTAAGGCTGTTAAGGATATTAAGGCTGGTAAAGTAGAGTATAGAGTTGACAAAACAGCAATTATACATTGTCCTATTGGAAAAGCAAGCTTTGGAGAGGAAAAACTAACAGAAAACTTCAATGCACTTATGGAAGTTATCGTTAAGGCAAAGCCCGCTGCTGCAAAAGGAATATATCTAAGAAGTGTTACCTTAGCAAGCACAATGGGACCTGGTATCAAAGTAAATTACAAAATGTAATTGAATTTGTTTGACAAAAGCAAATAAAGAAATTATACTATATCTACAAATTACTCATTTCTAAGACTGCAAGTACGAACGTTTAATTATCCAACTAATGGATAGCTCGCACAGAAAGAGGAAGCTAAATTAAACTTTTAAGCTCCGTATTTCTGTCTTAGGATACGGAGTTTTTATTTGGAAAGGTTAGTTACCTTTTCAAAAAATTAACAAATAAGGTGTCAGCTATTGTAATAAAAATTTATATTTACAAAAATCAGTTTTTTGAGCAGACGCACCATATATGAAAATAAAAAAGGAGGTATATTTTAGTGTCAACATTCAGAGATGCAAAAGTGGAAAAAGTTGCCGAGATAAAAGATAAATTGCAAAATGCTTCTTCTTTTATTTTAGTGGACTACAAAGGCTTGACTGTTGCAGAAGACACCGCGCTACGTAACGAGTTCCGCAATAAGGGCGTAAGCTATCACGTTTACAAAAACCGCTTAATGAAGATCGCGTTAAACGAGCTAGGCTACAACCAGTTTGACGAAGCGTTAAACGGCCCTACAGCTATCGCGCTAGGTTCTAGCGACATTGCCGCTCCCGCAAAGATTGCTATCGACAAGGCAAAAGCCTATAAGAAGATGGCGGTTAAGTGTGGTTTGGTAGACGGCAGTTATTTGGACGAGGCAGGTTGTAAAGTATTAGCAACCTTACCAAGCAGAGAGGGACTTATCTCCCAGATTCTCGGATTATTACAATCCCCTGTGGCAGGTTTCGCAAGAACTATCGCCGCAATCGCCGAAAAACAGGCATAAAAACAAAATATTAAAAACGGAGGAATATCTAAAATGGCAGACATTGCTAAGATCATCGAAGAAGTTAAGTCAATGACAGTATTAGAATTAAATAGCCTGGTTAAGGCTTTGGAAGAAGAATTCGGAGTAAGCGCAGCAGCTCCTATGGCAGCAGCAGGACCCGCAGCAGCAGGCGCAGTAGCTGAAGAAGAAGAGAAGACTGAGTTCGACGTAGTGTTGAAGGCAGCCGGCGGAAACAAAATTGCCGTAATTAAGGCTGTTAGAGAAGTTACTGGACTAGGTTTGGTTGACGCTAAAGGACTTGTTGACGGCGCACCCAAAACAGTTAAGGAAGGCTTGAGCAAAGAAGCAAGCGCAGAACTTGCCGAAAAACTTAAGGCAGCAGGCGCAGAAGTAGAAGTAAAATAGTTTTTTTACAAAAATTTGTGTTAAAAAAAAGACGGTTACGCAT